>DATNDF010000034.1 GCA_035607015.1 Candidatus Angelobacter sp.
GACCGCGAGTTTCCGCGTGATGCCGGGCAAACTCGATCCGCAGCATTGGTACGCGAATTACGCGGAGAGCGGCGGTCGTGTGGTCGGGGAGGTGTGCCATTTTCTCGATTACTTTTGCTTTTTGTTCGACTCAAGACCTGTGCGGGTGCTAGCGCAGGCGATCTGGCCGGCGACCGGGAGGCTGCCGTTTCCCGACAGTGTCGCCGCTCAAGTCGAATTCGCTGACGGCTCGTGCGGCCAGCTCGTTTACAGTGCCGAGGGCGATCCGGGCTATCCGAAGGAAGCGCTCACCGTTTATGGCGCAGGCGCAGTCTGCGAGATCATGAACTTCCAGAGACTCGTCGTCCATCGGGGCCGCAGGAAAACATCATCCTCGTTCTCGTCCAAGGGCCACGCCGAGGAGATGGCCGCCTGGGCGCAGTTTTTGCGTGGAAACACTGAACACCCGCTGCCCTACGAACGATCGCGCGTCAGCATGTTGCTCACATTTGCCGTGCTTGAATCGATCCAGGAGGCGCGCCCGGTGGAACTCCACGGGTAGTTCGGGGAACTCATGTCCAGTCCTGCATGGTATTGGCATCGGCTGCGCGCGATGGAACCGGGCGAAATCGTGGCGCACGCCCGGAAGAAATTGTACCGATGGCAGGACGCCCGGCGTTTGCCGGATTGGTCGGGGTCCCCACTTGATTCGGCTTCGCCGCGCGGTTTTCCAAATATACCCAACCCGGACGATGCTCCGGTCGCCTTGCGCGAAGCGCTTGCGAGTGATGCGAAAGGAATTCTGGCCGGACGTTGGAAGGCTTTTTGCCATCTTGAACTCCAGGTTGATGACCCGCCGCAGTGGCACAAGGACCACCTCGCCGGCAGAAATCTCGCGACGCAGGAAATCGCATTCAAACTGGATCATCGTGAGCTGCCGGACGGCGCCGATATCAAACTGATCTGGGAACTGAGCCGGTGGCATCCGCTCGTGCGGCTGGCCATGGCTGCGCATGTTCTCGCCGATGACCGGGCGGCAGCGAAATGCGTCGGGTGGCTCGAAGACTGGGTGAAGCACAATCCGCCGTATCGCGGCTGGAACTGGACCAGCGCGCTGGAGGTCGGGATGCGGCTCGTGCAGTTCACGTGGATTGATGCGTTGCTGCAGGCGCAGGCTGCCGTTTGCGGCTACAGCGGGAGACTGGCGCAACTGCGCCGCGAAATTCTACCGGCGCACGTCCGGTTCGCGTGGCGGTACCGCTCGTTCGGTTCGTCGGCCAACAACCATCTCGTCGGCGAATTGACGGGGTTGATTCTCGCTCTCGCGCGCTGGCCGGAACTGAGTCACTGGGCAACGTCGCTTGACGAATTACAGACGCTCTTGGTCCGCGAGGTCCTCGCGCAATTTGCCGAAGACGGTGGCAATCGCGAGCAGGCGCTGAACTATCATTGGTTCTCGTGGGAATTCTGCTGGCAGGCGCGCGCGGCGCTGGTTTCCGCCGGCAAAAAGATTTCCGCCGAAATGGACGAACGGTTGCGGCGCGCGGCGCGGTTCTTTTGGGAGGTTCAGGTTCGACGTGAACCTTGGGACTATGGCGACTCCGACAACGCGTTCGTGACGCCATTCTTCGCGCGGGAGAAGACCGCGCTGTCGGAGTGGCGGGATTGGCTGAGCGGGTCAACATCCAATCTCGGCGCATCGTTGGCCTTTTGGCTGGGGGACCCACCGGTATTTTCACCGCCGCTCGGCCGCGCCCGCCCGGCTTATGCCCGAATTGTCGGCGACTGGTGGTTCTATCCCGATACGGGCATGGCGATCTGCGAATCAGGGTTCTGGTTCCTGCGCTGGGATCTTTCGTCGCTGGGTTATCTGAAGACCGCGGCGCACGGGCATCTCGACGCGCTGCACTTGTCCATTTGGGTAAAGGGGGTCGCGATGGTGGTTGATCCCGGTACTGGAGCCTACTATGCGGACAGGCAGCTTCGCGACTGGCTCGCTTCCGGAGAGGCCCATAACACACCGCTGCCAAAGGATGGCATCGGATTGCGCCGCCTCGGGCCTTTTCTTTGGTCCGGCCATCATCTTCAGCCGGACGTCGTGGTCCAAAAAGAACAAGTCAGGTCTTCGTGGCGAACGTCCGAGCGCACGGCCGTGGATCGGACGCTGCAACGCGCGATCGAACCTGCTCGGGGGGGGTGGGAGATCACCGATTCGATTGTTAACGCAGAAAACACGGAACCACGGGGGGGATTTTCTGTCCGCTGGCAGTTTGCTCCCGATGCCATCATCAAGCGCGGGGACTCCCGCCGGTTTGTTGTCAGTCGGCAAAACATCGAAATTGAAGTTCGACTCAGCGAGGATTGGACTGAAGTGAAACTGGTGGAGGTTCCCGCCGACCGGGAGAAGCTGGAGCCGGAAAACTCGATGGCTGGACTCGTTTCACCGGCGTTTCGCAAAACCGTGTTCGCGCCTTATCTGTTGCTCACCGCGCAGCCCCGCAGTGACAAGCCTTGCGTTTTCCGCACGACGTTTTTAGCCTCCCCGGATTCATGAGGATCAGCATTTTCGGCCTCGGCTATGTCGGCGCGGTAACGGCGGGATGCCTTGCGGAACAAGGATATGACGTCGTCGGCGTCGATGTCTCCTTGCCAAAGGTCGAATCGCTGAATCGCGGTGAGGCGCCCATCATCGAGCCCGGCCTCGAGGATCTGTTAAAACGTGCAGAACAACGCGGTCGATTGCGCGCCACCACGGACGCAACGGAAGCAGTGGCGGCGACCGAGGTCTCGTTGATTTGCGTGGGAACGCCTTCGGCGGTCTCGGGCGGGATCGATCTGCGCTTTGTCCGGCAGGTCGTCGGGCAGATTGCCGATGTCCTGCGGACACGACCCAAGCCGCACATTCTGGTTTTCCGCAGCACAATGCTGCCGGGCAGCACGGAGCGTTTGGTGAGTGAGTTGCTGGCTAATCCGGTGGCAGCCGGTCAGCTCCAGGTGTTTTATCATCCGGAGTTTTTGCGTGAAGGCTCGGCAGTGAAAGATTTTTTGGAGCCGTCGCTTGCCGTGGTCGGTACCCGTGATGGTCAAAAACCGCCTGCGGAATTGAAACAATTATTCGGCGCCGATGCAACCGTCGTCCACTGGCCGATGGCGGAACTGGTGAAGTACGCCTGCAACGCGTTTCATGCGACGAAAATCGCGTTCGCGAACGAGATCGGGCGGCTCAGCAAACAGCTCGACATCGACGCTGGCGCGGTGATGTCGCTGCTCTGCGCGGACATGAAGCTGAACATTTCGCCTTACTATCTGCGTCCGGGCAACCCGTTTGGAGGCTCGTGTCTGCCGAAGGACGTGCGCGCGTTGAACCATTTCGGTCGCCAGCAGGGCGTGCCGCTGCCGATGCTGGAGAACCTGCTGCCGAGCAATGAGCAACACTTGCGGGGTTTGTTGCAACTGATCGAACGCGCGAGGCAGGAGGAGGTGGTGATTCTCGGTCTGTCGTTCAAGTCGCAGACGGACGATTTGCGCGAAAGCGCAATGGTGGAGGTGGCGCAGAATCTTTTGGGCCGCGGCTATCAGGTGCGGATTTACGATCCGCAACTCAACCTCGCGAGACTGATCGGCAGCAACAAACGCCTGATCGACGCAAAGATGCCGCACCTGGCGTCGCTGTTGCAGGAGGACCTGGCGCAGGCCATTGGACGAAAGGGATTGATCGTGGCGGCCCAGCGTTGTGCTTCGATTGCGGAACTCGCCAAAGTCGTCACACCGGAACATCGGGTGCTGGACGTGAACGGCTGGCACGAGCTGCGCAATTTGCCGGCAAAATATGAAGGATTCTGCTGGTAAGCCGGCTGTTCTCATAGTTGTCGAGAACCTGCCAGTACCGCTCGACCGTCGCGTCTGGCAGGAGGCTTGCGCCCTGCGCGACGCCGGCTATGAGGTCGTGGTGATCTGTCCGCGGATGCGCGGCCACATGCAATCGGAGGAGAAACTCGACGGCGTACAGATTTACCGCCATTGGATCAGCGAAGAGGCAAACGGGGTCGCCGGCTTTGTGTGTGAGTACGGCTCGGCGTTGTGGGGTGAGATACGGCTGGCGTGGAAAGCGTGGCGGCGACACCGTTTCAAAGTCATTCATCTTTGCAATCCGCCCGATCTGCTGTTTCTGGTGGCGTTTCCGTTCAAGCTGTTTTTTGGCGTGAAAGTGATATACGACGTGCACGATCTGTGGCCCGAAATGTTCGAGGCCAAGTTTAATAAACGAGGATTGCTTTACCACTCGGTGCGAACGGCGGAGCGGCTGACTTACGCACTCGCGGACGTTGTCCTGGCGACCAACGAATCGGTTCGGGGCGTCGCCCTTCGACGCGGAAGAAAACCGCCGGAGAGAGTTTTTGTGGTCCGCACGGCGCCGAAGATCCCCGCCTCCAGTGCGAAGCCCGATACAACGTTGAAGAAGGGACGCAATTATCTGGTCGGGTATGTCGGAGTGATGGGCGACGCGGACGGTGTGAACTACCTGATCGAGGCGGCGGGCCACATTGTGAATGAGCTTGGCCGGCGTGACGTGCAATTTCTGCTGATGGGGACTGGACCGGAATACGAACGTCTGATCGCGATGCGCGACGGCATGGGGCTCAGGGAATACTTGGATCTGCCCGGTCGCGTGAGCAACGATTACCTGTTTTCCGCCCTGCAAACGATGGACGTGGGTGTTGCCTGTGACCCCGCCAATCCTTACAACGATCATTGCACGATGAACAAGACGCTTGAATACATGATCTTTGGCAAGCCGCAGGTGATGTTTGCAACGAAAGAGGGACGCGCGTCGGCTGGTGATGCCGCGGTGTATGTGGAGGAGAATTCCGCCGAAAAGCTCGGGAAGGCGATCAGCAGTCTGCTGGATGACGCCCCAAAACGGGAGCGGATGGGCCGGTCAGGAGAGGAACGCATCCGAACGAAGCTGAACTGGGAGCGGTCGGTCGAACAGTTGTTGGAGGCTTTTCGTGCCGCGCTCCGATAGTCCCTTCCCGGCTCGTCGCCCGATTTTCATTGAGCAGACGACGTGGATGGGTGTCTTATCTGTCTGAATCAGATGTGTATGCCGGAAACACACCCATCACCATACAGGCCCGCGGGACCGCTCGATGAGGCCGCCGAATTCTGGAGATCAATGCCGGACAAGCCGTTGTTCTTCATTTTACTGGCGGCTTGGGTAGCTTTTTTCCATTTCCTTGGAAACCCCACTTTTGGTTACACGAAGACGCCTTCGCTGTTTGCTTGGCTGAACTACGCGTATCACAACTCCGTCGATGACGAGCATGGTTTTCTGGTGCCGTTAGTGGTTTTGGCGCTATTATATGTAAAACGAAAAGAACTCGTTACTTTGCCCAAAGGGCAATGGTGGCCAGCGTTGACGTTGGTGGTGACGGGACTCGTGCTGCACGTGTTCGGCTATCGAGTGCAGCAAACACGTGTTTCGGTCTTAGCATTTTTTGTCGGATTGTATGGATTGACCGGACTGGTCTGGGGTCCGCGGTGGCTCAAGGCGAGCTTCTTCCCGTTTTTCCTGTTCGTTTTTTGCGTGCCAATAGCAACGATGTCCGAGAAAATCACCTTCCCGCTGCGCATTCTGGCCACGAAGACCACGGTGGGTCTGGCGCAGATGGTCCTGGGAATCGACGTCGTCCAAAACGGAACCAACATCTGGGAGCCTTCCGGCAGGTACCAATACGAAGTGGCGGCGGCATGCAGCGGGTTGCGCAGTCTTACGGCAATATTCGCGCTGGCCACAATCTACGGCTTCCTCGAATTCCGCAAGAACTGGCAACGGTTGGTCATCATCGTGTCGGCGTTTCCCCTGGCGGTGATTGGGAATGTGGTACGGCTGACAACGATCATCGTCGCAGCCGAGACCTTCGGTCAGTCGGCGGGCAACTATGTTCATGAGAGTTTTTGGTTCAGTTTGCTTCCTTACGTTCCGCCAATTGCGGGCCTCATTTTTCTGGGACACTGGCTTGGAAATCGAACTACACACCCGATCGGAGTTCTGGAGGCGAAGCCGGTATGAACAAACGTTCGTGGAGCATTCTAATTGTGGTGCTGGCGCTCATCGGTGGAACCGCAGGTTTGCTCGCGTATTGGCGAACCAACCAGAGGCTCGGCCAGCCCGGAGTAAAAGTCGTGCCCCAACCGGTTCGCGACCCTGACGGAAACATAGTCGGGACGAACAGCGTTTACCTCCCGGAACAGGTCTTGAGTTTCAGTTCGAAGCCGGTTCCAGTGACACCACTCGAGTTGGGGTGGCTGCCGAAGGACACGACTTACGGGCGGCGTATGTACAAGGCTCCGGATGGATTCGAAATGGTCGTCAGTGTTGTTTTAATGGGAACCGACCGTACCAGCATTCACAAGCCGCAATACTGTTTGACCGGTCAGGGGTGGAGGATTGACCACTCAGAAACGACTGCCATTCCGGTCAAAGGGCCGCCTTCATACAATCTGCCGGTCATGAAATTGACAGCCACCGGAGTCCGGGAGACGAGCGGTGGAGGAAAAATCGTGGCCCGGGGAATCTACGTCTATTGGTTCGTGGCGGACAAGGAATTGACGGCCGACCATTTGCAAAGGATGTGGTGGATGGCTCGCGACTTGATCCGAACCGGCACTTTGCAGCGCTGGGCATACGTGAGTTGTTTTGCAGTCTGCACCCCCGGCGAGGAAGAGGCGACATATCAGCGCATGAAAGAATTCGTCGGTGCCGCCGTCCCGGAATTCCAATTGACGAACGGGCGTTCCGAATCGTTCGCGGTGGCATTACCCTAGAAGTGTTTTCCCTGGTTACTGTCGGTTGAATGAACATTTTTTGAGTTTACCCACGGGCCATTTCCATGCCTAATTGTTGAATCCATGCTTCGCAGGCAACGACAAATTCGAACCCGCGTCCATCAATTGGTTGACGCCGGGCTGTTCATGGTTGCCTTTTGGATCGCGCACGCAGTACGGGCAAACTGGCATTTTGAATTCCTGTGGGAACGGCCCGAGATCCAATCTTTCGGAACGTATGCCCCCTTGCTTCTAGCGATATTTCTGACGACGCCAGTATTGCTCGAGATACAGGGCTTTTATGATCGCCCCCTCCTCGCGTCGCGTCGTCAGACCATCTGGCAGCTTTTCTGGGCGTGCAACTGGACGACAATCATCATCATCCTGATTTCATTCCTTGCGCGTGAGCAACCCGCTCGTGGAGTCATCGTCCTTTTCGGCGCGATCAGTTTTTTCCTCGTGCTGGCAAAGGAGGAATTCGTTCGGCACTGGGTACAGAGCAAATTTGGCCAGGACCAGTTGAAGAAACGGCTGCTGCTGGTAGGCGCAGCCGAGGACACGCGGCCGTTGCGCGCCAAAATGAAGGCCCAATCCCGTGAGGGAATTGAAATCCTGGACGAGATTGATCTGGGCGAAACCTCGTTGGAACGGCTGTCCGACCTGTTGCACGAACACTCAATCAATGGAGTCGTGCTGAGCGCCAGGCACACCATGTTTGGCCAGGTGGAGAAGGTCATTCAGACCTGCGAACTGGAGGGTGTCGAAGTCTGGCTGCTTGCCGATTTTTTCAAGACGCAGATTTCCCAGACCGCGCTGGACGATTTCGAAGGGCGGCCGATGCTCGTCTTTCGCTCGACGCCCGAGGCTTCGTGGCAAAGCATCGGGAAGCATGCATTGGATGCCGCCGGCGCGTGTTTTCTGATCGCGGCCACTTCGCCCGTCATGCTGGCCCTTGCCCTTTTGATCAAGTTCACTTCGCGAGGCCCGGTCCTGTTCCGGCAGAAGCGCGCCGGTCTGAATGGAAAACCCTTCACCATGCTCAAATTCCGTTCGATGGCCACGAACGCCGAGCAGCGCAAGCACGAACTGGAAGTTTTCAACGAGATGGCCGGCCCGGTCTTCAAGATCACGAAGGATCCCCGCGTCACACCCGTCGGCCGGTTCATCCGCAAATTCAGTCTTGATGAATTCCCGCAGCTGATCAACGTCCTCCGCGGCGAAATGAGCCTGGTTGGCCCCCGGCCGCTGCCGTTGGATGAGGTCAAACGGTTTGATGATCTGGCGCACCGGCGCCGGCTCAGCGTCAAGCCGGGCATTACGTGCCTGTGGCAAGTGAGCGGCAGGAGTAATGTGAAGGATTTCCGCGACTGGGTGCGGCTCGATCTTGAATACATTGACAACTGGTCATTGTGGCTTGACTTCAAAATCCTCTTCCGGACGATTCCCGTCGTGTTGCTCGGAACGGGCGCCAAGTAAAACCCGGTCTTACCCGCAGACGAGCACGTGTCGTGACCAAACGCTGACAGCCTTGTATTGTTAGATTAGCTATTTACTACGACCTATGGCCGCACCAACGCGAAACAAACCGGGAACCGTTCGGCCCACCTCAGTAGTCACGGGCGGGGCCGGATTCCTCGGATCCCATCTGGTGGATTTGCTTTTGAAGCGTGGCCACAAGGTCATCGCCCTGGACAATCTGGTCACTGGCAATGCGGACAACATTGCACACCAGGCCGGCAATCGTGACTTCCGCTTCATACATCAGGATGTCACGGAGTTCATATTCCTCAATGGCCCGGTTGACTACGTCTGGCATTTTGCGTCGCCAGCCAGCCCGGTCGATTATCTGGAATTGCCGATTCAGACATTGAAAGTAGGTTCGCTCGGGACGCACAAGGCACTTGGTCTCGCCAAGAACAAACGGGCGCGATTCTTGCTAGCTTCCACCTCAGAAACCTATGGTGATCCGCTGGTCCATCCGCAGCGCGAGGACTATTGGGGCAATGTGAATGCGATCGGCCCCCGCGGCTGCTACGACGAAGCCAAGCGGTTCGCTGAAGCAATGACCATGGCTTACCATCGCGAGCATGGCGTCGACACGCGCATCGTACGCATTTTCAACACGTATGGCCCGCGGATGCGTTTGAACGACGGGCGTGTGGTGCCGGCGTTCGTCAGTCAGGCTTTGGACGGCAGACCGCTCACAGTGTTTGGCGACGGCTCGCAGACACGCAGCTTCTGCTACTGCTCTGATTTGATCGAGGGAATCTACCGGTTGATGATGAGCAGGACGAATCAACCGGTGAACATCGGCAACCCGCAGGAACTGACGGTGCTCGAATTTGCGCGGGAAATTATCCGCATCACCGGCTCGCGGAGCAGGATCGCTTTCAAACCATTGCCGCAGGATGACCCCAGACAACGGAGGCCGGACATTACCCGCGCGAAGAAACTGCTGAAGTGGGAACCCGAAGTCTCGCTGACGACCGGACTGAAAAAAACCATCGCTTACTTTAGCGGAAAGGTTTTGAATTGAGCGGAAGACGAGCGAATAATATGAAGCGATTCAACTTTTATATTTGACCATGCCCTCGATTTTCAGTAACCAGCACAGACTTTCACGTGTACGCCCGGCTTCGGGGTTGCCTGAAGCGGGGCGTTTTTTGCCGGACGGTTCTGCCGACGTTTAAATGCTAAACACGAAGTCATTTTTGTGCCTCGATTTCGGGGCTGGAAGCCTCAAGGTTGCGGAATTTGATCCGAACGACGCTGGCACGCTGCGCTTGAAGCAATTCGGGCTCAGGGCGCTCGGCTTCGAAGGTTCCCAGGACGCCGCCCGCGAGCGGGTGATTCTGAAGTCGATTCAGGAATTGTTCGCGGAAAAACCTTTCGGGTCGAAAAACATCAATGTCTGCGCGCCCGGTTTTCACGTCTTTTCCAAATTCGTCAAACTGCCGCCCGTGGACACTTCGAAGGTCACGCAGATCATCCAGTACGAAGCGCAGCAGAATGTGCCGTTTCCTCTGGAGGAAGTGGTCTGGGATTACCAGATTCTGGGAACGACTCCGACAGGCGAACTTGAGGTCCTGCTCGTCGCGATCAAAACCGACGTCGTGGAAGGTTTGTTTCGGACGGCTGAAGCCGCGGGGTTGCGCGTGCAACTGGTGGATGTTTCCCCGGCCGCGCTTTGCAACGCGTTTCGTTTCAATTACGGCGACCTCGACGGTTGCACAATGCTTCTCGATATTGGTGCCAAGACCAGCAATCTGCTTTTTTTCGAGAAGGGCAAGGTTTACTCGC
>DATNDF010000035.1 GCA_035607015.1 Candidatus Angelobacter sp.
CGTAGCAACGCCGCCATGCGCCGATACCCGTAGCGCGGATGTTCCGCTGACAGCTCCAGGAGCCTTTTGCTTAACTGCTCTTGCGCAGGTGTTGGCGGCCGCCCGCGATAGTTAAACGTCGAACGGGCCAGCCGTAGAATCTTCTACGCGCAAGGCGTGAAGGCGAACGTCCTGTTCTTCGACCGCAAACCCGCGCAGGAAAAATCGTGGACGCAGAAGCTCTGGATTTACGACCTGCGCACCAACATGCATTTCACGCTCAAGGAGAACACGCTGAAGCGAAGTGATCTGGATGATTTTGTAAATTGTTACTTCGGGTGTAGCGGCGCTTCTGTGAAGCGCGAACGAGTCGGCTCGCAGAGCCAACGCTACAACCGCCACAATCGTGTCGAGACAGAGCGCTTCAAATCATTCACCTACGAGGAGCTGAGCAAGCGCGACAAGGTGAACCTCGACATCTTCTGGCTAAAGGACGATGCCCTCGAAGAATCCGCCAACCTCCCTGCCCCGGAAATCATTGCCGCTGACATTACCGCCGACCTCGAAGCGGCGATGGAACAGTTCGCGACCATTGCGGAGGATTTGAAGAAGTGAAACTCGCCGCCCTCCTCGACCGCGCGTGGACTCCCTCCCCGCCCGCTCGGCGGGCTGCGCCCTTTCGCTTCGCCAAATTCGTCTCGCACGTTCCCAACGCGCTCGGCTCAAAGGAAAATTATGAGTACTAGCGAGAGTAAGTGGGTTCATTCACTCATCCCTCGGTTAACCAACGCCCTGAAGAAGCATCATGCGTCTGGCTTGGAAATAGGGGTGAGTGATGCACGAAAGTTGCCGTACACCTGTGAAATACACGGATACAGCGATGACGGTTCGAGCACAAAGAACATTTCCAGTTATCAAACCGATCTGTTGTTCTTCGATATCCCAAGGAGTGATCGGTGGATTCCAAGGGTTGTGGTCGAGTGCAAGCTTGGCCGAATTTCAACGCATGATGCCCTAACCTACAGTGCCAAAGCGGCTACGCATAAGCATGTGCATCCCTATTTGCGCTATGGAATCCTCGCTGGCGAGCGCGAGCATTATGCGATTCCTGTTCGGCTGGTAAAGCATGGCACATATTTTGACTTCATGGCGACTTGGCGTGCTGCGAGGCCGACGGCGGGCGAGTGGAGGGACTTTTGCGCGCTGGTCGTCGACGAGGTCAAAGCTTCCCGAGCCATGCAGGAGCTGTTGACAACAAACCGCTCTGCGAAGCGAAGGAAGTATCACACCCTCCATCGCCCTCTCTTGTTAAGATGAGTGCATTTGGTTTGACCGTAGGTGGTGGTGGCACGCTGGGCGCGCTGAAACGTCTGCAACTGCAGGCTGCGTGCCCCCACGCGGCGTCCGGGCGAAACCCCAAAACGCCGGGTCACCCAACCCGGCCCAAAACATGGGAGCTTGACGTTATAACATTTGTGATTACACTGGCGGCATGATTCTCGAATTGAAATTACGCAAGGTGGGCAACTCGGTGGGCGTCGTCCTGCCGAAAGAGGCGCTGGCGCACTTGAACGCGGACGAGGGCGACACGGTGTCGGTCACAGACGGGCCGGATGGCAGCTTGCGAATGAGTCCGCACAAGGCCGCAGTCGCGCGCCAGATGGAAGCGGTGCAGGACGTGATGAAGCGGTATCGTCACACCATGCGCGAGCTGGCCAAATGAAGGAGCCGACGTGGGTGTTGCGGGAGGTGGTGTTCTTGCTGCACGAGCAATCGCTGGCGCAGTTCGGCGGTTCGGGGGGAGTGCGCGACGAGGGTTTATTGGACTCCGCGCTTGGCAAGCCGCAGAACCTTTTCGCCCACGGCAAGCCGGGTTTGTTTGACCTCGCGGCCAGTTATGCTTTCGGCCTCGTGAAGAATCATCCGTTCATTGACGGGAACAAGCGCGCGGGCTTTGTCGTGGCCGTGCTTTTTCTCGAACTTAATGGCTACAAGTTTGAGGCGACCGAAGTGGATGCGGCTTTGCGCACGCTGGCGCTCGCTGCCGGAGAAATGTCGGAAGCGGCTTACGCGGGATGGTTGAAGTCCAATTCAAAACGCGCATGAGCAATCCAACGGCCCTCGTCCAAAAGCTACGGAACTACGGCAACATTCTTCGCGGCGCTGGTCTGACATTCGAGAAGCAGTCTAAAGCGACCAGCCCTTGCGGTATTTGCGATGGAGCAGCGCGCTGGCCGGTTTTGAATTCAGGATTTTGCCGCTCAGCGTGTCGTATTCAATCGGGCCTTCCACCAGCGTCGCCAGATTGGCGAGTTGGGCCAGTTCCGTGAGCGGGCCGCCGATGTCGAAACTCGAGAAGGTCTTCCCGTTGCCCTTGCACGCTTCGATCCATTCCCATTGATGGCTCTGCACGCGCGGCAAAGTTTCCGGTGGTCCCCCTTTGAAATCTTCAAACTGTTTCTCCGGCAGCAACACGTAGCTGGCGTTCCAGGGATTGTCGGAATAAATCGATCCTTTCGATCCGACCAGCAAATCCCCCCAGCCACCCTGTTTGTATCCGAGCATCAGGTCCCCGGACGGTTTTTCCTTCGCATACCAGGTCAGTTTCACGGGCGGCAGTGCCCCGCGCGCGGGCAGGTCCATCACCACTTTTGATGAAGTCGGATACCCTTCCGCATCTCTTTCGGAGGGCCAGGCCTGGAGCCGGACGATCACCTTGCTTGAACCGGGATTCATCGGCTTCTGCCAGAGCTGTTCCAGATGCAGCGCGCGGAACATGATGTTGGCGGTGTGGCAGGCAAAGTCCCCGACGATGCCGCTGCCAAACGCGCGCCACGAGCGCCAGCTCGCGGGCACGTAAGCGGGGCTGTAAGGACGGCTCGGGGCCGGGCCCAGCCACAAGTCCCAGTTCAATCCTTCCGGCACCGGCGGCGTATCGGTCGGACGTTTCATCGGTCCGTTGCCGCCATCAAACCAGACGTGCGCCTCACGGACCTCACCGATGACACCGCCCCACACCAGTTCGACGGCCCGGCGGAGATGCCGTTCCGCGGAACCCTGGTTGCCCATCTGCGTGACCACTTTGTGGCGCGCGGCGGTTTCCCGCATCACCCGCGCTTCGTGGACGGTACGTGTCAGCGGCTTTTCACAATAGACGTGTTTGCCCCGCTTCATCGCCGCCACCGCGGCGACGGCGTGCGTGTGATCGGGCGTCGCGACCAGAACCGCATCAATCTGCTTTTCCATCTGATCGAACATTTGCCGGAAGTCCTGATACCGTTTCGCCTGTGGGTGTTTCTGGTAGATGTCACCCGCCCGCATGGCATCCACATCGCAGAGCGCGACGAGATTGTTGCCCATGCCGTGAAAGGCATCGAGACTGCCCCGGCCCTGGCCGCCGACACCGATTCCGGCGATGTTCAGCTTGCTGTTGGCCTCGTAGGCAAAGGCCAGCCTGCTGTTGCGGAGAATCAAAAGTCCGGCTCCGGCCGTGGCGGACTTGCGCAGGAAACTGCGGCGGTTAATGGCGGTTTTCATGGCGGAAAAGGGATCGTGCGGGTTTGCCGTGGTCATGTTGCGACCGTATCCCGCCGTCCGTGATGCGACAATGAAAATGCAGTTTCTGCGCCGTGGCGCGGAGGCAGACGTTCAGTCTGGTCACGGCGCTGGCCAACTGATTGACTCGCGTTCGAACGGAAACTTTCTTCTGCTCACCGTGTGCAAACGCCTCGCTATCGCGCGGCGAATCTGTCAGGATGCGCCCGCCCGATCATGCATTGCCGAACGTCGTTTTACATCGCTGCTCTTGCCTTGCTGTTGCCGGCGGCTGTACCGGCAGCGGACTGGCCGCAGTGGCGAGGGCCAAAGCGTGATGGGGTTTGGACCGAAACCGGCATTCTGCAAACGTTCCCGACGAATGGATTGAAGATTCGCTGGCGAACACCGGTGGGGCCGGGGTGGACAAGCCCAGTAGTGGTCCACGGCCGGGTTTACCTGACCGATATGCGGTTGGATAAGCCGAAGGCTTGGGAACGCATCCTGTGCTTCAAGGAATCGACAGGCAAGCTGCTCTGGAGTCGTGAGTATGAATTGGTTTACCCGGATTTTGCGTTCAACCCCGAGCAAGGCGGCGGTCCGGCCGCGACACTGATCGTCGAGGCCGGAAAAGTTTACTGGCAGGGCCGAAGCGGTCAGGTGGATTGTCAGGACGCGCGGAGCGGCAAAGTCATTTGGGAAATCCATTTGGACACGAAATACACAATCGGGATACTGAGTGTCCGTGCGTCACCGTTGATTGAAGGGAATCTTTTGATCCTGGTCGCCGGCGCCGTGCCGGGTGGCTGTGTCATCGCGCTCGACAAGCGGACGGGGAAAGAGGTTTGGAAGGCTTTGGATGACTCCAAGTCCAGCAGTTCACCGTTGGTCATCGCGGCCGGTGGCAAACGGCAGTTGATTGTCTGGACTAGCCAGGCCGTCAATTCGTTGAATCCTGAGACGGGCGAGACCTGGTGGCGAAAACCAATGGTGACGAGCAATAACGATTCAATACCCACGCCGGTTGTTGAGAAAAACCGGCTGCTGATTTCGGGTCTGATGCTGGAATTGGACGACACCCGGCCCGATGCCGGGGTGCTCTGGCCGGAAACGCTGGCGCCTTCCAAAAGGATTTTGAGCAATACTTCGACCCCACTTTTGCAGGGCGATTACGTGTATTCGGCGAAATCCAGCGGCGAGTTCGTCTGCCTGGAGGCCGGCACCGGCAAGCAGCTTTGGGGAACGACCAACGTGACGGCGCTGAAGTTTGGCGCCAGCATCCAACTGACGCCAAATGGTGACGAGACGTTTCTTTTCACCGACGAAGGTAACCTGATTATCGCGCGACTCGCCCCAGACGGTTACCACGAAATCAGCCGCGCGCATCTGCTCGAACCGACCTCGGATTTGATGACCCGAAAGTTTGCCTGGGTGCCGCCGGTTTATGCAAATCGCTGCATCTTCGCGCGCAACGACAAGGAACTGATCTGCGCTTCACTGGCGGCGAAGCGGTGAGTGACCGTTGCAGGCCCGCTGGCCTCAGCGGGCGCCGTGCGAACCGCCGCGTCAGGGGACGCGGCCTACAGAGGTACGATGATTGGCCCTGTGCGAAAAACCGAGACGACGCGACACGGTTGTAGGCCCGCTGCCCTCAGCGGGCGCGCGCGTCGAACCGCCGCGTCAGGAGACACGGCCTACAGATGCGCGATTGTTGAAGGCCGAGAGTTGGGAGAAGTCAAACCGGCATGACGTTGTAGGCCCGCTGCCCTCAGCGGGCGCACGCAAACCGCCGCGTCAGGGGACGCGGCCTACAGAGGTACGATGATCGGGCCTGAGCGAAAAACCGAGACGACGCGACACGGTTGTAGGCCCGCTGCCCTCAGCGGGCGCGCGTGAACCGCCGCGTCAGGGGACGCGGCCTACAGATGCGCGATTGTTGAAGGCCGAGAGTTGGGAGAAGTCAAACCGGCATGACGTTGTAGGCCCGCTGCCCTCAGCGGGCGCACGCGAACCGCCGCGTCAGGGACGCGGCCTACAGTTGAGATTTCGCCATTTCCCTGAGCCGGCGAATCTGTCAGGCTCCGACCGTTGCCACGAATATGAACTACAGGATAACTTTTCAGATCTCCACCGCGTTCGCGCTGATGTTGTGCCTGGCAGCCCGGTCAGCCGACTGGCCGCAGTTCCGCGGACCTTCTGGAAATGGTGTCTCTCCCGAGGACAAGGCTCCGCTGCACTGGGGACCGGAGAAAAACGTGCGCTGGAAAGCGACTCTTCCGGGCCCGGGCAACAGCAGCCCGATCGTTTCGCGCGGACGCGTCTTCGTCACTTGCGCGGAAGACTCGGGAAAGAAGCGGAACCTGTACTGCTTCGACCGCCGGACGGGCAAGGAACTCTGGGTGCGGACGGTTGGGTATCCGGTCGTCGAGCCAACATACCAGTCAAACCCATACTGCGCGTCAACTCCCGTCGCCGACGGCAGGCGTGTGGTGGTCTGGCACGGTTCAGCCGGGGTGTTCTGCTACAACTTCGACGGCAAAGAACTTTGGAAAACGGATCTCGGCGAGGTACGCAACGAATGGGGCTACGGTTCTTCGCCAATTCTTCATCGCGGAAAAATCATTTTGAACTTCGGTCCCGGGGACCGGGCGTTTTTATGCGCGCTCGATCTGAAGACCGGCAAACTGCTCTGGAAATACGACGAGCCGGGTGGCCCGAGCACCGTTCCCAAGGGGAACAGCGGCACGTGGTGCACGCCCATTGTTGCCCGGGTCGGCGGCAAGGATCAGATCCTTTGCAGCATGCTCACGCAGTTGGTTGCCTGCGATCCGAAGACCGGCGCGCGTCTGTGGTTTTGCGATGGCCTGGCGGAAAGCAAGGCTGATCTGATCTACCCGTCGCCCGTGGTCTGCGGCGAGATCGGCGTCGCGTTCACGGGCTGGGTCAACGGGCCAACAATCGGTTTCAAGCTGGGCGGCGTCGGCGACGTAACAACTTCCAACCGGCTCTGGCTGGAGAAGCAAACCCAACGGATTGGCTCCGGCGTGGTCGTGGGTGAAAACGTATTCATCGTCAACGCCGGACCGGGCACTGCTCAGTGCATCGAATGTCGAACCGGGAAAATCCGGTGGAGCGAGCGGCTCGAAGGCGGCGAAAGCTGGAGTTCAGTGGTAATGGCCGCCGGACGGCTTTATGTCACGAGCCGGAGAGGAGTCACGTCGGTCTTTTGGCCGAACCCGGACAAGCTTGAGCTTTTGGCCATGAACGATCTGGGCGAACCGAGCAATGCGACGCCGGCCATCTCTGACGGGCAGATATTTTTGCGCACCAACAGCCATCTCTACTGCATCGCGGAGGATCAGGTCGCCCGACAATGACTCAATGGCACGACCGCAGACTGTCGCGGGAAGAAATCCACGGCCTGACGGTTTGCCAAAAGGAAAAGGACTCGCCGAAGCGCCTGCACGCCGAGACCGCCGGCAGGCGGGGCCTGCACCCAACGTTGGCCGTCGTGCTCCCCGGCCACCTCGACCGCGCGTTCCAAGGAGGACCATGAAGACCGCGCCAATCCATTCCACCGTCGCGACGAACCGATGAACGCGCTGGACGTCTGGGAGTCACGGATCATGGCGTTGGACGCGAAGTTGCGGCCCCTTGCGCAACGGCCCGTGGACGTGACGCGTGCCGGCTGGGTCGAGCGCTTGCGCTCCGGCGTGCCGCCCCTGGACGAAGCGGACGCGCGGTTCGAGGCGGAAAAATTGCTCGGTGAATTGAGCGCGGCCTACGCCCAAGGCACCGAGGAAACCCGCAATGCGCTCCGGCGGATGTTCGCCGGGAATCGTTCGTTTGCCTGGGCGGTTTCCTGGGCGGAGAGGGCGGCGGGCGCGCCCGGCCTGCGGCAGCGGTTGATCCTTTTCTCGATGCAGGATCAGGGACAGGACAGCCGTGATGCGCTCCTGACGCTCGAAGAAATCTGTCGCGAAGCCGCGACTGCGGGCGTGGACATCGAACCGGCGCTTCGCGAAGTGGCCGACCTGTCGAGCGGCGTCAACAAATACGGGATGGGTTCCACACGCGACCTGTTGTTAAAGCATTGCCCGGCGCGATGAGCGGAATCCGTTTTTCATTCAAGCTCCGGCGCGCGACAGACGCGGGCGCGGGAAAGGGCGGGCCTGGCTGCTGTGGGGAGACAATGATCGCGAACGAATCAACAATCTGCCTTGTTTTGTCCGGTGGGCAGTTCTTGATCACTGTCACGCGCGGTGGATCACAAGCGAAGCTGGACCCGCTGAAACGCGCCGCCATTGAAAGATGAATCCTGAACACACCATTCATCGGGAAACAGCGCACAAGCTGGCGCGCCGGGCTTTGTTCAGTTTCATTGTGACGTTCGTCCTGGCGCGAGTGCTGGTGTTCCTGATCATGTCCAGACGGATGCCGAATCTTTATTTGTTCCTGAGCGGAACGCATGTTCACCATCTGAACTACGGCATTTTTCTCATGGCGACGGTTTGCGGTTACAGCGTGTTCCGCCGCCCGGTCGGCCGCCCGGCGGAAATCACGGCGCTGCTGTATGGCGTGGCCATGGGCCTCACGTTCGATGAGTTCGGGATGTGGCTGCATCTGGGCGGCAGTTACTGGCAGCGGGCAAGCGTGGACATGGTGATCGTGATCGCGGCGTTGTTCGGGCTGGTCGCTTTCGCGCGTTCCCTGAAACGATTTGAATCACGCCACTTTCGGGCGTTCGTCATCTTGCTGGTTGTGCTGGTGGGCTTTGGAATCGTCCTCTACACGACCGGAAACCGTCTCGGTGACGTGATGGGACCGACGCTCCATGATCTGGAATCGGCTTCTTCACCTTGAACGCAATCGGATGGGCACCCGCCGCACGACCCGCCCAACATCTGTATCCGGGCGTTTACCCCGAGAAAGTCCCGGGCGGAACGCACGCCGTACCGGGTGTCTCAACGGGTCCGTCGTCAAGAACCGGGACGAGCCGTCCGGGATGCCGCCTTTGTCAGGGCACGCTCACTGTTTCGCCTCCAGCGAGGCACAGACGACCTCCGCCTCGCTTCGCGCGAAGATGTGGCGGTTGGCAAAAGCCGGCGGCGCGTAAACAAATTTATACCCGTTGAACGGCCAGGTCGGATCAATCAAATGGCTGCGGCCAATTTCCCGATAACCCGTCGGGGACAATTCAGCGCGGATCAGGTTCCCTTCATCGGTGAATAAAAAATATCCGCCGCCCTGGGGAGTGATGTTGATGCTCGCCCCGTTCTTCGGCGTGGTCACCGTGTTGGTGCTCCAAACCTGCCGGCCCGTGGCCGCTTCCAGGCAGACCAGGTCGCCGGGGGACCTGCAGCTATAGATGTAATCCCCCTGCGGCATGGGGGTCGAGGTGTTGCTCAATATCCGTTTCGAGGGCACACGGTTTTCCGGCCAGCGAAAGCTCGCGGCGGGCGGAGGGCCGCTCAGTTCCATCATCAATCCGCTCACGAGCAATCGATTTCCCCAGAACACGGGCATGGCGACGTCGTCATTGTTGCTTGTGTTCATAAGCTCACGCCAGAAGGCGTGCCCGTTGGCGGGGTCCAGGGACACGAGGGATTTGTCGGTCCAGACAATCAACTGCCGCTTGCCGCCGGAAGTGATCGCGATGGGTGAACTGTTGGAAGCGTGCTCATCGAGCGCTTTCCATATTTCTTTTCCGGTCTTTTTATCCAAAGCCAGGACAGTGGCCCCGGGCCTGGCGCCCGTGAACACGATGAGCAGCGGGCCCTCGATCAACGGCGAAGGCCGGCAGCCCATCTCTTCCACCGTGTACTCCTGCCAGAGATTTTTCTCCCAGATGACCTTCCCGGTTTTTACGTCCAGGCAGTGGATGTAACCATTTGCGCCCACGACATAGATCCGCCCGTGCTCCACGATTGGAGTCGCCGTGGGACCGGCGCCCCGCTCGGGCACAAAAGTCCATTCCCCGTAATGCTCTTCGTAGCTGAAGACCCAAAGGACGCTTCCCGTCTTTACGTCGAAGCAATGCACGCGCTCCCGTGAGGTCGGTTTGGTCAATTCCACATCAAAGACAAAGGCCCTGCCCTGCGCCACCACCGGACTGGAGAACCCGCCGCCGACCGGGTGCCGCCAGCAGATTTTCAAACCTTCATTGGGAAACGATTCAAGGATTCCGGTTTCATTCCAACGGCCGTCTCGATTGGGTCCGCGAAACTGAGGCCAGTCCGCGGCGGCGACCACAGCCGCCGGCAGGACGATCCCCAGGACGGATGTCACCGTTGCCCTGAAAAAGAGCGCAACTAAACGGGCTTGCGTCATGGCCGGCATCGCGTCCTGCATACCAGACCACGTCGCACTTGCAAGGCGGCGCTCGGCGTCGGCCGTCCGATGCCGACCCGTCTTCCCGGCCCGCAGGTCCGCGAAAAAACTCCGCGCGGGCTTGAATGATTATGCGGTTGCTCCGACTTCCCGCACCCGGCATCCGCGGATTTGCTCACTGCGGCAAGGCGAAGGCCACGTAAGCGTCGCCGCTTTTGGTGCCCATCTTGCCGCCGCCGCAGGCGATGACCACGTATTGCCGCCCGTTGACCGAGTAGGTTGACGGTGTCGCGTAACCACCAGCGGGAAGCTTTGCCTGCCAGAGCACCTTGCCGGTCCGCTGGTCGAAAGCGCGGAACATTTCATCCTTGGATGCCGCGATGAAAATCACGCCGCCCGCGGTCACGATCGGTCCGCCGTAATTCTCCGTGCCCGTTGGAGGAATACCTTGCGCCGTCAGTTCCCGGTACTCGCCCAGGGGTGTCCGCCAGACATACTCTCCCGTGTTCAGATCAATCGCGTTCAGCGTGCCCCAGGGCGGCTTGACGGCCGGATACCCTTTCGGATCAAGCCAGCGGTTGTAGCCGGTGTGGGTGTAAGGCTCGCTGCCCAGGACATCGCCCTCCGGCGCGCCTGCCTGCGCGCTGGCATGATCACCCGGAGTTTCACCGAGCAGAAATCCGGCAACAGCGTCCTTCTGTGCGGTGGAAAGAAATCCAACCGACGGCATCACGCCGCGGCCGGTGTCCAGCAATTGAATGATCTCGGCTTTTTTCATTTTCTGGCCGATGTTGACCAGCGAAGGAAACGCCCGCGCAGGATCGCCCGCGCGGTTGACGCCGTGGCACGTGACACAAATTTGATTGTAGATCTGCTGGCCGCTTGACAGCGCGGCGCCCTCTTTTGTTTTTGTTTCCACCATTGAAAGGATCCACGGCATTTCATTTGCGTTCACGTAGAGGATGCCCTTCGCCGGGTCCACGGCTGCTCCGCCCCATTCCGCGCCGCCGTCAAATCCGGGAAAGATGATCGTCCCCTCGCGACTCGGCGGCATGAATTGCGCGTGCGGGCGCACCTTCACAAATCGTTCCAGCACGGCCTTGCGCGCCTCCGGCGAAAGGTCGGTGATTTCGTCCGCGGAAAAAATCTGGCGCGCAAACGGCGCGGGTTTGACCGGCAGGGGCTGCGTGGGCCAGGCCGATTCACCCTGCAGATCCGACGGTGGCACCGGGCGTTCTTCGATGGGAAACAGCGGTTCGCCGGTTTCGCGATTGAAAACGAAGACATGGCCGGACTTGGTCACCTGCGCGACGGCGTCGATTTTTTTCCCGTTATGCCGGACGGTCAGCAGATTGGGCGGTGCGGGAAGGTCGCGGTCCCAAAGATCGTGATGGACGAACTGATAATGCCAGAGTCGCTGGCCGGTAGCAGCGTCGAGCGCGAT
>DATNDF010000036.1 GCA_035607015.1 Candidatus Angelobacter sp.
TGATCCTCGGCCACGGGATAGATGACGTGCTTCACCGTCTCCGCCGGCGAGCGGCGGGCGCCAATCTCGACCGTTTGCGGGTGGCGCATCGCCCACCTGATCAGCGAATCGATTTCCGGCGGAATTGTGGCGGAAAAGAGCGACGTGTGCCGGTCGCGCGGACATTTTTCCACGATCCGTCGCACGTCGGGGAGGAAGCCCATGTCGAGCATCCGATCCGCCTCGTCGAGCACAAGGAATTGGACGTGGTCGAGTTTGCAGGTGCCCTGCTGGATGTGGTCGAGCAGGCGGCCCGGCGTGGCGACGAGGATGTCAACCCCTTCGCGCAGGGCATCCTTTTGCCGGCCATACCCAACGCCACCGTACATCACGGCCACACGCAGGTTGGTGAATCGCGCCAGGTCACGGATCGCCGTCTCCACCTGCGCGGCCAGCTCGCGCGTCGGTTCGAGGACCAGGACGCGCGGGGCTTTGCTGTGCTGGCCTAGTTGGGAAAGGATCGGCAGGGCGAACGCGGCGGTCTTGCCCGTGCCGGTCTGCGCGCTGCCGATGACATCCTGTCCGGCGAGAATCAACGGAATGACGCGAAGTTGAATTGGCGTCGGCTCGACGTAACCCATCGCTTTGACACCTTCAAGAACCGCCGGGGAAAGGCCCAATTTGGTGAACGGCATGACGCAGACTACCCCTGGTGATTTGAGGTCGCCAGTCTTTCTTTCACGACACCGGGACAAGCCTCCATGTTCCCGCCGGCAGGCGTCCTTGGCGCCAAACAAGCTTTTCGACCGGAACGCAACGGCTGGCGGCATCTGCCGGAAACTTCAGGCCGGTTTCAGGTGAGAGGACTTCACAAAAATCGGCCAGCTTGCCCTCATGATTGTGGGACGCCGAGTACGTCAACAGTCATTTCGGAAGACTTCTTATGGTGGAAGGTGGCATGAATTTGAACCGTCGTGATGGGGATTTCGACCCATTTCCAACCGGGGTTTTTGCCCTACATGATGTAGTGGAATGTTGAATGTATCCTGCAAGGATTGCCGTTATCGCGGTTGTGTTGACGAAGGAAGCAAATGAAAACTGGAGGCCAGACTCGTTTATGAAATGAGCGAGTACTCGGCCTGAGTGTGTTATGCCAACATTTGGTGACTACGAGACAGTCGGCGAGCCGGCCGCGACCAGTGACCAGCGTGGTCACGTCTCGAACGTCTGGCAGGGGCGGAAAAGCAGTGCGCGTGATGGCCGGCTGTACGCCATTAAATGTTATGCTCCACGCTGCCTCAACCCAAAGGCGGGACAAACTGAAGGCGCGCTTGCTGAGGGTCGGGCCTTGGAGTTCCTCGAAGGCATCAAACAACTCAAGAAGGCCCACAGCGAAGGGTGCTGCCACCTGGCTCCCATCCACGCCTTCGGGATTGCTGATACGGGTGCGTGGTATGTCACCGATTTCTATCCGCGCGACACACTCAAGGCCTGGATTGCCCGCCGCGGCAGCGTGGACAGCGCTGCGTTGCAGCATGTCGTTTACAGCGTCGTTACCGGGTGCCTCGCATTGAAGCGGTCGCGCGGCTATTCGCATGGCAATCTGAAAAGCAGCAACGTGTTTCTGGTGGGCAAGCCGCGCCTGTTACGGCATACCCCTCTCCATCTCGCAGATCCTTATCCCGCGGCACCGTCTCGATTATCCCGCCTGGAGGACGACGACCGGCACGAACCGGGCGAACTGAATGACAAGGTGATCGAGGCCCGAGACCTGCGGGCCATTGGTGAACTGATTTTCGAACTGGTCGAAGGTCGGCTGAGCCAGAGTGGAGATGATGACGACTATCCGGTCTATCCCTCGCTGGCGTGGGGGCGTTTGGGAAAAGACCGGACACGCTGGCGGCTACTTTGCAACCGTCTGCTCGATCCCCGACTGTCGCTGGATAAAGTCAATCTGGAATCGCTCGCGAAAGAGTTTCGACCGAATCCGGTGTTGGCAAATCTTCCGATGATCCTGACCATGCTTGGCAGCATCTGTCTGCTCGCGGCTGGGAGCTTTTATGGAACCGAATTGATCCTCAAGGGTGGCGCCGAAAGGAAGGTCGAACGGGAGCGGCAGTTTGGTGAGGCGACGAATGCAGGGTGGGTGGCGTATCGCGCGGGCAATTGGACCCACGCGATTGCGGAGGCGGACAAGGCACTGGCGATTCACAGCGACGATGTCGGAATGAAGAAGCTGAAGACGGACGCCCTGGCGCAGCGCGCCGAACGGGAGCGCCAGTTTGGTGTGGCGAGGAACGCAGCGTGGGCCGCGTATCGTGTGGGCAATTGGACCAACGCGATTGTGGAGGCGGACAAGGCGCTGGCGATTCACGGCGACGATGCCGGAATGAAGAAACTAAAGGCGCTGGGGCAGGAGACGGCGGTAGCGGAGCAGGTCGAACGGGAGCGGCAGTTTGGTGTGGCGACGAATGTAGCGTGGGTGGCTTATCATGTAGGCAATTTGACCATCGCGATTGCGGAGGCGGACAAGGCGCTGGCGATTCACGGCGACGATGCCGGAATGAAGAAGCTGAAGACGGACGCGTTGTCGCAGCAGACGTCGGCGGTACAACAGGACCAACGCAAAGGGCAGTCTGGCGGGGCGACGAATGCAGGGTGGGCGGCGTATCGCGCGGGCAATTGGACCAACGTAATTGCGGAGACGGACAAGGCGCTGGCGATTCACAGCGATGATGCCGGAATCAAGAAGTTGAATGCGGATGCGTTGGCACGGCGAATAGCGGCGGTGCAACAAGCCGAACGAGAGCGGCAGTTTGGTGAAGCGACGAATGAAGCGTGGGCGGCGTATCGCGCGGGCAATTTGACCAATGCGATTGCGGAGGCGGACAAGGCGCTGGCGATTCACGGGGATGACGTCGGAATCAAGAAGTTGAAAGCGGATGCGTTGGCACGGTTGGCTTTCACTGGAGTGAACGAGCAACAGCCCGGCACACCTCCTCCGCCTGATAACGTCTCTGGCCCTGAACAACCCGAGCTGGCCAAACTCGATACCACTCTCGAAACGTATGAAGTGTTGTTTAGACTCAAACCTCCCGCGCCAAACATCGTGAGCAAGAATGGAACTCAATTGAAGCCGTTGCCGCTGACATTGATCCCATTGGACCAGAAGGCTGAAATCCTCAAGACACTCAAAGTATTGGAGTCTGGTTATCAAGCCAACGGATGGCTTCAACAGCGCAAGCAACGCCTCCAAAGTCTTCGAGGGAAAATAAAAGACTGGTAGCAGGCGAAATCGCAGTTTTCCCAGTGTCGCTTAATCGTACAGGGTAACCGCCAACTGGTAAGAAAGTGAAGAGCCGCGAAAAAGCGGGTTGCGATTCAGTCAGCGGGGCCAAATCAGGGTAGTAGTACTACCACTACCCAAACCAGAGAAAGTCAGACATCTTCCGCTTCGGAAAAGCTGGAGACACGCGCAGGATCGGCAGTCTAGAGTTTCGATACAACGCAATCACAATTTCTATGATGATCGGGTTCGCAATCCGGCGCTGTCAATGGTGTGTCGCGTGCCTGATCTGTTTTCCATCTTGTTTGTGCCTGTGGGCAACAATGCTTTCGAGTGAGACCCTGCTCGCGCAGGCCAATCCCCTCCAGCAATCTGGTGCGGGGCCGCCGTCCGGAACCGAATCCTCTCAAGGGGCGCCTGATCTTCTCGGCCTTCCACTAGTACGACCGACGCGGAACGAAATCTCAGTTTCCGCCGACTATCTCTTCGGACAGGGGACCGTTACCTTTCCAGAGTTATTCTCATTGCGAAATTCTGGTTTTGCTCTGGGCAGTTCGCCCGACGTCGGCATCGCCGACCGGAAGTCCGACTATGCCGGTGCCACGATATCGTATTCTTTTAATCAGGCGTGGTACCTCGACTTATCTTATGCGCGGGGCCACTCGAGCGCGGCTGGACCTGTCGTCTTGCTTAATGTCATAGGCGGCCCTCCGTCGGTCCTGCCTACGACCTTCAATATCGATGACGATTGGGATCAAGCCTACGTGCGATACACTTTCCCGGCATTGCGGTTCACGCGGTTTTCCGCCTATCTGCGAGCGGGCGTCAGCTTTGTTCAGGCGGATCTGCATGCCATAGACTCCAGGCCATCGCCGCTCGGTGGACTCTACGAGCAAACGGATCGAACCGAAGACATCCTCGGGAACGCCGGGTTTGGGCTTGTTTATTTTGTTTACCGGGGCTACCGCGCCAAACTTGGTCTGCAACTGGAGGGGGAAGGCTTTTACGGTCACCGCTCTCAAGACAGCCGCGAGGACTTACACAGCTTTGACCCCTATCCCATTGTGAATGCCAGGATTGACAATGATCTTTACGGCGGACTCGGGCGATCGACGGTCCGTTTTGAATACGCCCTAGGACGTCGCGGAGTATTCAAGCTTTTGGCCGACGCCGGCATGGAAGTCAAATACACGCGAATTGAGTATTCGGATTTTGACATCGGCACTCGCGACGAATTGCTGTGGGGACCTTACGCGAAGATCGGATTGAAGTACTCTTTTTAGTCAGCTTCGGAAGCCCCGGACCCGCAATTCGCGATTGTAAGGAACGCGGGCGCGCCAACAAACTTTGGCCTTGTCCCGGTCAGAAAGAATGCTCGGTGGATTCACCAGGCCAGCGAACCGCCCGTTTGATATTCGGTCACGCGCGTCTCGAAGAAGTTCTTCTCCTTTCCCAGGTCGATCGTCTCGCTCATCCAGGGGAAAGGGTTTTTTGCGCCGAATTTCGCCGGGAGTTCGATGCGTTCGAGCCGCCGATCGGCGATGTGTTGGACATATTCGCGGAACAGGCCGGAATTGAGGCCGAGGATGCCGCGCGGCAGACAATCCTCCGCGTAGGCGATTTCGAGTTCGACGGCCTGTTCAACGAGGTCCTGCAGTTCCTGCCGGAACTCCGCCGTCCAGATGGCCGGGTTCTCCGCCTTGATGCCGTTGATGAGATCGATGCCGAAGTTCAGGTGGATCGTCTCGTCGCGGAGGATGTATTGGAACTGCTCGCCAATGCCGGTCATGCGGTTCTGCCGGTGGAACGAGAGGATCATCACGAAGCCGCTGTAAAAAAAGATGCCTTCCATAATGACGTAAAAGCCGGCGAGGTTCTTGACGAAGCGCTGCATCCCCTCGACGGTGGCCGTGCTGAAACCGGGCTGGAGGATGTCCCCGGTGAGTTTCATCTCGAAGGCGTCCTTGTCGCGAATCGAATTCACCTCGTGATACATGTTGAAAACCTCGCGCTCATCGAGCCCGAGCGATTCACAGATGTAGTGGAAGGTATGGGTGTGGATCGCCTCCTCGAATGCCTGCCGCAAAAGATACTGCCGCGCCTCCGGATTGGTCAGGTGCTGGAAGATGGCCAGCACGATGTTGTTGCCGACCAGACTCTCGGCGGTGCTGAAGAAGCCGAGATTGCGCATGATCACGAGGCGTTCGCCGGCGCTGAGCCGGTTCGACTTCCAAAGCTCGATGTCCTTTTGCATCGGAATTTCGGTGGGCATCCAGTGGTTGGCGCAGCCATTGAGATAATGTTCCCAGGCCCATTTGTATTTGAGCGGGATGAGCTGGTTCACATCCACGGCCCGACAATTGAGGAGACGCTTCTCTTCGGCATTGACGCGTTTGGTGAGGTCGCGGGTTTCAGGACGCTGGCTGATGGTATTACAACAGGACATAATTTGTGTGTTGTGGTTTGAGTTCAGGAGAATCGTCGCCTGGGGACCGGCATGGAGAATCGGGAGCGACCACGCCACCAGTCGGCATCCGGACACATCCGACCAGTGGTGGGCTCAACCGGCTCTTTGTTGAACAACGGGTCCGGCGTCATGGCCAAGGTGTCGGAGCAAGAGCGCCCCGCGCCGCGCGCGCGGCAGCAATCAGATTGATCAACGCCGGTTTGACCTCCTCCCAGCGCCGCGTTTTCAATCCGCAATCAGGATTCACCCAGAGACGTTCCCGGGGAATCACTTTTGCGGCGGCGCGGATCATGTCGAGCATTTCCTCTACCGAGGGGACGCGCGGCGAGTGGATGTCCCACACGCCCGGCCCGATGTCGTTCGGGTAGCGGAATCGCGCAAACGAGCCGAGCAATTCCATGTTCGAGCGCGAGGTCTCGATGGAAATCACGTCGGCGTCGAGGGCGACGATACTCTCGAGGATGTCGTCGAATTCGCAATAGCACATGTGCGTGTGGATTTGCGTCTCATCCCGCACGCCTCCCGCCGCGAGACGAAAAGCGTCCACCGCCTCGCGCAGATGCTCCGGCCAGTCAGCGCGCCGGAGCGGCAGGCCCTCGCGCAGGGCGGGTTCGTCAATCTGGATGATCGGCAGCCCGGCGGCTTCGAGTTCATGGACTTCATCGCGCAGTGCGAGAGCGATTTGTTTGGCTGTCTCGCTGCGCGGCTGGTCATCGCGCACGAAGCTCCATTGCAAAATCGTGATCGGACCCGTGAGCATCGCTTTGACCGGCTTGCGCGTGAGCGATTGCGCGAACTTCGACCAGCGCACCGTCATCGGTCCCGGGCGCGACACGTCGCCGTAAATGATTGGCGGTTTGACGCAACGGGAACCGTAGCTCTG
>DATNDF010000037.1 GCA_035607015.1 Candidatus Angelobacter sp.
AGCGGAATAAGAAATACTTTCTGAAGCACACCACCCAGACTGTTCAATCTGTTGTCACCGCCATCGAACACCGCGTGAATATTTCGACCTTCGA
The DNA here is from genome assembly GCA_035607015.1 of Candidatus Angelobacter sp. Classification (NCBI taxonomy): domain Bacteria; kingdom Pseudomonadati; phylum Acidobacteriota; class Terriglobia; genus Candidatus Angelobacter; species Candidatus Angelobacter sp. Next base: position 95 of record DATNDF010000037.1, read on the forward strand.
TCCGGAACCCGAACCCGCCGAACTCGAGATGAATGACATTGGAGAGATCCGTCTGCGCGCAGCCCGGCCGCTGGTCTTCGACGGGTATGGAACCAACCGGCTGACGGGCTCGTTCATCCTCATCGAGCAGGGAACCAATCTCACTGTCGCCGCCGGCATGTTGAATCCGCCCACTGAGCTGGTGAAACCGGAATACAACGACTTCGCGATCTGAAAGCCGGCTGGCTGCGCAGGCTTATTTCGCCGCCTTCTTCAGCGCCGACAGGTAATCGACCAGATCCACGAGATCCTGCGCCGACATCGTTTGCTGCAAACCGGCAGGCATGATGGAAAGCCTTTGCTGTTCGCGTTTCGTGATGTCACTTTTCCTGTAGCGCGTCACGACGGCGCCGACGGCTTTGACCGCGAGTTCATCCGCGGTCTCGCTGACGATCAAACCGTACGCTTCATCACCATTCTTCAATTCGATTTGCCACGCTTCGTAACCGAACGAAATACCGGCGCTTGGGTCAAGGATTGATTCGTAGAGCGCCTCCTTTCCCAGCTTGGTGCCGATCTCGGACAGGTTCGGGCCAAAATCGACGCCTTCGCCGTTGACCTGATGACACTTGACACAGCCGACAGCGTCGCGCCGGAAAACCTCCGCGCCGCGTTTCGCATCGCCACTTATTTTTACCAGTTCGGAAATCGGCGCGAGCGGTTGCGCGTCTTTTCCCTGCGGCAGCGGCAGCAATCGCGCGGCCTCCGCCTTGATCGCCGGCCAGCGAGCGCCGTTGAGGTCCGAACTGGCCGCGAATTTCACATCGTCGGGCAGTTCTTGATCCCTGGCGAGCTGAAGCAACGCCACGGCGCCTTCCTGCGTTTGCGCCAGCGCATGCACGGCCTGTTTGCGCACCGAAACCTCGCGCTTCGAGTCGGCGACAACCGGTTTCAGCAGCGGTACAATCTCCTTTCCGCCGGTGCTGCCCAGCGCCGCGACGATCCGGGTCGCATTCGTGACGTTTTCGTCGTCAAGCGCCTTCCTGACAAGTTCTCCGCCGCCGTCCTGCAACACCAGCCGCATGGCTTCGGCGGCGGTGGTACTGTTCGTGGTCCGGACCGCGGTTTCGATTAACGCCGGGGCCTGATCACGAACATCGAACTTTTTTACCAGCTCGACGAATTGCGGCGTGCCGCGGGTGGCGCCGAGCACATTGTCGAGAGCCGCCTTAAGTTTCGGGTTTGCGGTGACCTGTTCGGGGCTGAGCCGGTTCAATGCCTCAATCATCGTGTTGAGGCGTTCCGTGTCGGGAGCCTGTGCTGCGGCGAACAACGCGAACAATGCGGCGCCACAAATCACCCATGCTCCGCCGGCCACGGAACGGATGGAAAAAGGGCGGACCGGCGTGCCCATTCGCTTGTTTTTACTGCAGTGAACCGGCCGCGAGTTCGGCGAGTGCCGCATCCCTTTCCGGCCCGGCAACGAAATCGAGCGCCCGGAAATAGTGGTCACGTTCCTTTGCGCTCAGGCTTTTGTCGTTGATGATTTTGACCAGCAATTCCGGTGTTTTCCGGCTGCGCGACCGCCAGACGATGTCGCGGCCCGCGGAGGTGTTCCATTTGTCGCCGACTTCCGCCAGCCAGGTGCTGAAGAATTTGTCCCATTGCCGGTCCGCGCCAATCCCGAGAGCTTCGAGATACCAACGATCCCTGCCGTCGTGCTGCGAGGCGAGTTGCGCCCAGAGTTTTGGCGCTTCAGGGGACTGGTGGTGCCGCAATGCGATGGCGCATTCCCGTCGGACTTGCGGCGAGGAGTCTTTCGCCAGCGTTTTCACGTAAGGAATCACGTCGAGCTTCAGTTCCCGGGCGATGCGCAGGCCCGTGATGCGAATGTCGGGACTGTCATCCTTCATCGCCTGCTCGACATACTTTTTTTCGTCGCCCTTGATGCGCGCAAGCAAGTGGACCGCGCGGGCGCGCATCCTCGTGTCGCCGCTTTTCCATAACTTGAGCAGGTCCTTCTCCGCCTTGCCCTGCATTTCGTGCAGCCGCGTCCAGGCGAGGTACCGTGTGGAGAGGTTCGGCGATTGCAGCGCCTCGACGCAGCCCGCGCCCGTGGTCAGGTTCAACTTCGCTACGTAAGGTTTGTTGCCTTTTGGCGCGACGCGATAGATGCGGCCGGTCATGGCGTCAAGTTTCTGGTCTGCCATGTAATGGCCGCCCACACCCGCGTCATTCCAATCCGCGACATAAATCGAACCATCCGGAGCAACGTAAACGTCGGACGGACGGAACCAATTATCGCCGGTGGTCAGGATGTCTTTGATTTCGGCCTTGTAACCGGCGCCTTCGGGTTGCGCGGGATAAGCGCGCACGACACGGGGTCCGGCATCGCAATGAATGATCTGGCCGCGGAACACCTCGGGCAGAAGCCTGCCTTCATAAACCAGGATGCCCGTTGGCGACCCAGCGCCGGTGTGCAACAGGTTCGGCACAACACCCGGATCGTACTGGTGCCACTCATAGAAAACCTTTTCGTCCTCGGGCGCGCCTTTCGCCTTCGCCTTGCCCCATCCGGTCGGCCAACCCGCGCCGGTCATTTCGTCGGCGTAACCGAAGTTGCCGTATTCCATCACGTAGTTGATGCGCACTCCGAAGTTGCCGTCGTCGTCGTTGTCCGACTGCCAGAGCGTGCCAAAGGAATCGACGGCAACTTCGTAGTTGTTGCGAAAGTTCCACGCGAGGGTCTCGACTCCGCTGCCGTCCGGGTTGCAGCGAAACACCATCCCCATCCGGTACGGCTTGCCGCGGTTGTTCACCTCATTGCCGTCGAGATCAATGACCGGCTTCATCTCCACTTTGTCAATCACGCCGTGCAGCGGCACATCCCTGTTGACCGGATAGTGAAGCTCTTTGCCCTCGTTGCCAAAGTTGAAATAGAGCTTGCCGTCCGGGCCGAAGGTGAACGCATGCACCGCATGATCGTGGTCATGTCCCTTGATGCCGGTAAAAAGCAGTTCGCGTTTGTCGGCTTTGCCGTCCCCGTTCGTGTCCGTGAGCACGAACACGTTCGGCGAACTGGAAATAATGACTTTGTTGCCGAGCACACAAATACCCAGCGCGGCATTAATGCTCGGATCCTGGTAGAAAACGGTCTCCTTGTCCGCGACCCCGTCGCCATTCGTGTCTTCGAGGATCACGATGCGATCGCCGGCGGGTTGGAGGATGCCCCACTTCTGAAACGACGAACGATAGTTGACGCCTTCGGTGATCCACACGCGGCCGCCCGCATCAATATCCATGTCGGTTGGGTTGCGGACCATCGGCTCCGATGCGAAGAGCGACGCCTCCAGTCCCCCGGCCACGGTAAACCGTTTGACGGATTCACGCGCGGCTTCGGGTCCGACACCCGCCGGGTTGGCGGCGAAGGCGGAGCCTGCCGCGCCGGCAAGAGCTGCACCCAAGAATAAAGCTGTGTGATTACGGAATGGTGTGTTCATGGCTGTTTCGTTTGAGAAGGGAAGTGGTCGGTCGTGAAATGCTATTTTCCCTTCGGATCGAGGTTCTGCTTCAGGTCGTCATCCGTCACCGCGCATTCCACGCCGTTGGGGGGAACTTCGACATGCGCCGTCCATAACAACGCATTCAAAACGATCTTGCGGAAGTTTTCATTTCCCCAGTTTTTGTGGAAATGCGCGCCGGTGAACCCAAAGCCGCGCCCGCCATCGGGTCGTTCGACCGCCCACGCGAGGACTTCCTCGCGTCCACTCGCCGCGACAATGTGGGGATACGGCCCGCGCGGCGAAGAAGATTTCCCCTGCCGTATTTCATCGTCCGGCTTGCCGACGAGGATCGGTGTGATGCCTTTCATGTCCGGGCGAAAACGAATGTTGTAATACCACTCATCGCGAATCTTGAACGGTTTCACGCCGCGAGTGATGGGGTGCCTGGGAATGCTGGTGAAGTCCGCATCCCAATGCGGATTGGTGGACCAGCGGTCCTCGTAATACCCGCCAATCCAGTCGAGAAACTCGGGCCCACCTTTGTCTTTCGGCACTTCGACGGCGTAATGCACGCACGCGAGGCCCACGCCCTTTTTCATCAGGTCGCCGATGATTTTCAGGTGGTCGTCCTGGATGATCGGATGGCCGGCGCCGCCATCCATGAAAAACAGGATTGCGTCTGCTCCGTCGAAGGCGTGCGGGTCTTTCGGCCAGCCGTTCAAATAAAACGCCGGCTTTACACCGGGCACGGCTTTCAGACACTTGTCGAGCAACCGTACGCCCGCGTTGAATTCGTGCTCCCCCGGTCCGTGGCTCGGATGGCCAGCGACCAGGACTATTTTCCTTTCAGCGGCCCGCGCACTGACGTTCAGGCACAGTGCCGCGGTCAGCAAAGAGAGGGTGATTTGTTTCATGAGGCAGACAGTGTTTATTGTGACTTGCGCTTGTAAACGGCGAAAACGTGGTCCGAACCTTCCGCGGACTTGAATTCGGTCGGCCGCGACGCACCGTTGATCGAATAACAGGCCTTGAACGTGTCTCCGGAAACCTCATAGATGGCCGGTAATTCAGTGCCGTCGTCGCCGGTCACATCCATTTGTTTAGGCGCGGATCCTTCAACGATTTTGAACGTGCCCTGGCTGGGATTGTTCGATTCAACGGAGTATCGATTGCCCGTGATCTTGACCCGTATATCGTCAAGGGCATCCTGCGACGCCTTGTCCCCGTTCGCGACGATCTCGACCGGTACCCATTCGCCTTGTAACTGCTCGAGGTCCGATTTCGCGGCATTGGCGGCGGCAGTTTCCTTGATTCGAATATCTTTGAACTGCACCGTCATGGGTTCGCCCGCGTGCAGTTGCAATGCGAGGACCCCTTCCTTCGCCGCTTTGCCGCCGGTGCGTTCGTCCACGACGTCCACCGTCTGCACACCGTTGATGAAATGCTGCAGGTGATTTCCCTTCGCGATGACGACGTAATCGTTCCAATCCTTGTCGTGAATCTTTGCCTGAATGTCTCCGGATGCCCCCAGAGAACCGACGACTTCCACCTTGGTCTTGCCCTCGACGGTCTTCACGACCGTTTTCTGCCCGCGTTGTGCCAGGATGCCGTCCATCCGCTCTTCGTAGAGAATGCCGGAGTAAGTTTTGCCCGCTTCAAAATCGGCCTGGTAACCGCCGACCACGAAGTTGCCGAAATCCTTGCTGCGATATTGAATGCCGGAATTGGCGAAGCCAGTGGTGTTGTTCGGCACGATTTTATAGGAAAGGCGCAATTCAAAATCCGAGACGACGCCGTCCTTTCCCTCGGGCCGCCAGATCAGGAAATTGTTTCCTTCGGCCGGGTGCTCCCGGGTCGTGCGCCCGGTGATTGCGCCGTCCTCGACGGACCAGTGCTGGGGGCGTCCGGCCCAGCCGGTCAGGTCCTTGCCGTTAAACAGGGGCTTGAACCCGGCTTCGCCTTCTTTTTCGGCGGCAACAGTCGAAAAAGGTGCGGCCGCAGCGACAACGAGCGCACACGTGCAGATCAGTCGTTTCATAATGTTTTCTGAGTCAAGTGTTCTGACGCCAATCCCATCGCGTGGATTCACGCGACGCTCCCGGCCCCAACGGGCGGAAATCAGTCTTCTCTTCGTTGTTCCCCGGCGCGTCGAGCCGGTGCTCAGGGATTCCCCATCTTCGACCCCGCTTTGTAGATCGCGCCGCCCGCCAGGATCGTCAGGTAACCCGCAAGCGGAAACGTACGGAAAAACCCGATGACGTTCCCGAGGAACAAAAATACGCCACCGACAAAAACCAGCGACCCGACCGCGATCACGAGAGTTCGCATCATTCACTCTGCCGCGGAGCGTTCATTTCAATGCTCGCTTCAAAAACTTCAGTCCTTTCACCGCGATGTCGTTGCGGTTCGGCTCGATCTTGCGCCAGATGGCAGCGGCCCTTGCGATGACCTTGACGTCGGTGGTGAAGGACTCAATCACCACATCGCCGTCGTATTTGACCGCTTTGAGCGCGGCGGCGATGGATTTCCAGTCAATGTGATCGTTTCCCGGTGTGCCGCGATCACTGCCGCAGGCGTGAAAATGACCGAGACGTTTGCCGGCCTTGCGGATCGCCGCCGCCTGGTCCTTTTCCTCGATATTCATGTGAAAGGTGTCAAGGTGCATCGTCACGGCGTCGGAGCCAACCGCCCCGATCAGCTTGAGGCCCTTGTCGCAGGTGTTGAGAAAGTCGGTCTCGAAGCGGTTGAGCGGCTCGATGCAGATCTGGCGGCCGCGCGCCGCCGCGTATCGAGCGAGTTCCTTCACGTTCTTCACCACCATTGCCCATTCCTGCTTTTGCCGCGCCGGCTCGACCGCGTCGGCCTTGCCCACGACGCTGTAAACCGGGCCGATGAGCGACGGACAATCCAGCAGCACCATCTGGTCGAGCAGCGCCTTGCAATAAACCATCGCCGTCCGTTGCTCCTCGGGCGTGCCGCGAAAATCGCGGCCAGGCCCCATGCAGGCGCAAACCGATCCGCACACCAGCCCGTGCCGGTCCAGTTCGCGCTTCACGTGAGTGGGATCAACGTGGGACGTGTCTTCGATCGGGATCTCGACCGTCTCGAATCCCCATCGCTTGAACGTTTTGAAAAGCCTGGTGCTGGCGTCTGTGAAGGGAGAAGTGAACAAAAAGGTGTTGATGCCAAATCTCATAATGGAATTTGGGACAGGCTAGACGAACCAAGGAAAGTGTCAAAAGTTTTTGCGGGCAGTACGCAAACGCACGCAAACTTGCCCGGCAGGGCAAGTCACGCGTTTCACGACTGTCGAAGGCTCACTTGAACTTACCCGCGGGGTAGGTTGCTTCTTTGAGCCGACGCAGATCTCTATCGGTGGGTATCGTCGGAGCGTTCAGTCCTTTCAGTAAATGAGTCTTTGCCTCCAGCCATCGCCACTGTTCTGCGTGACCGTCGGAAAAGGACAGCACCGTTCCATTACCGTGGCGACTGGCCAATGTATTGCGCCAATTTGCCGATTGCCAGGAATCCACAGCAAAATACCCGTCGTCGATGCTATCGGCATTCTCGTCCACAAAAAAGTTGGCTTGCGAGGATCCAGGATCCTTTATATCTGAGAATTTTCTATTCTCCGGGATGTTTGGGTGAACGGAGGCGGGCACCCAGTCGGTATTTTCACCCATCATCCCGTTGAGCGAACAGCTCCGAACACGGACAACCGTCTTGCCCCCTATCTTGAAGGGCAATTTGTCATTCGGGCATCGGTAAATCTGTTCCGAACCGTTGTAGGGAAACAGGCGCCCGTTGCGAATGTCAGCAATGTTCGTGGCTCCGGGCAGGGAAGAAACGTCTCCGCCGATCCACGCGTTGGTCGTCGCGAGCAGGTTGGCGATAATCCTGTCATTGTAGTCACCACTGTAAACAACCGCCGCTATGGTAAGCTGCCTTAAATTGTTCAGGCAACTGATGGCGTTGGCTTTTAATTTGGCTCTGGACAACGCCGGCAACAGCAATCCAGCAAGAATGGCAATGATGGCGATGACAACCAGCAGTTCAATGAGGGTGAAGGCGGACTTTTTTTGTGAATTGACCCCTTGGCATCGGCTAGGATTGTGAGTTGATTTCGGCATAAAAAACCTTCGGTCAGATGTTCATTGGGCGACGCGAAGCAAATTAGCGGTTTGGCTCCACCGCGTCAATGTTCCATCAGAACCGAAAACCTGTGCGTTTGAGCGCACACCAGAACAATCGGCGGACCGTGGCATCGCGGCCGCCCGGCGGCCAATCCGCGAGCGACAAACCATTTGACCCTCTCCGTGGATTTCAACTTAATAGTCGCACGCTATGAGATTCCGCCCCGCCGCCCCGGCAATTCTCGCTTTCGCGTTCGCGTGCGCTGCCTGCGCCGCGGAACGACCCGGCAAGATTTACAATTTTCCCATCTACAAGAACAACTCGCCGGGCAAACAGCTCACCGGCCAGTTCGCGCCGGCGTCCACACCCGCGCTGCCGCCGGAAGAATCGCAAAAAAAGTTCGTCGTGCCTCCCGGCTTTGAAGTCAGGCTCTTTGCCGCCGAACCGGAGGTGGTCAATCCGGTCGCGATGACGTGGGACGAGCGCGGGCGGCTGTGGGTGGTGGAGCTTTACGAGTATCCGCTCGGCGCGAAGCCCGGCGAAAAACCGCGCGATCGCATCAAGATCCTCGAGGACACCGATGGCGACGGGCGTGCCGACAAAGTCACCGTGTTCGCGGATGGATTCAACCTCGCCACCGGGATCGCGCTCGGCAACGGCGGTGTTTACCTGGGCGCGGCGCCAAATCTTTATTTTCTACGCGACACGAATGGCGACGACGTGGCCGACACACGCGACGTGCTGATGACCGGCTTCGGCATGGAGGACCGGCACGAGTTGTTGAACAGTTTCACCTGGGGACCGGACGGATGGCTTTACCTGACTCACGGGGTGTTCACGCGTTCCCTGGTCAGGGACCCGGCCAGGCCGGACGACCCCGGCGTGGAGATGACCGCCGCGGTGGCTCGGTTCAATCCACGCACGAAAAAGTTTGAAGTGGTCGCCGATGGCACGAGCAATCCGTGGGGTGTGGACTTCGATCGTTACGGCAATGCGTTCGTCAGCGCGTGCGTCATCGACCATTTTTTCCACATGGCACCCGGCGGCGTTTACGTTCGCCAGGGCGGCACGCCGGCGAATCCCTACACTTACGAACTGTTGCCCTCCATCGTGGATCACAAACATTTCATGGCCGCGTACGCAGGCGTGGACATTTATCAGGGCGACCAGTTTCCGAAGGAGTGGCTCGGCGAGGTGCTGATCGGCAACATCCATCAAAGCGCCATCAACCACGATCACCTCACGCCAAACGGATCAAGTTTCAAGGCGTCGGCGCGCGAGGATTTTCTCACCACGAGTGACGCGTGGTTTCGTCCCGTGAGCACACAAACCGGACCCGATGGCGCGGTCTGGGTCATGGATTGGTATGACCGCTATCCGTGCTACCAGAACGCCAATGCCGATCCCGACGGTGTGGACCGTGAGCATGGCCGCATCTGGCGCGTGGTTTATGTCGGAGACAAACCGGGCAAACCGGTGCCGAGCCGGCCCGCCGCAACCATGGACCTGGCGAAACTCGACTCGCTCGATCTCGTAAAACTCCTGGAGCATCCGAACGTCTGGCAGCGTCGCATGGCGCAGCGGCTGTTGAGCGAACGGCGAGATTTGCCGGGCGCAAAAACGCTGCACGATGACACTCCGCTGCACGTTTTGATGCAGAAGGGTCCGACCGTGGAATCCAGACTCGCGGCCCTGTGGACGCTCCACAGCGCGGGGATGCTCGAAGATGAAGTGCTCGATACTCCCGCCGAAGACAAAGAACCAGCCATGCGCGCCTGGGCGGCGCGCCTGACGGGTGAGCGCGGTTACCCGCTCGGCGATGCCATCAAACGGCTGGCCAAACTCGCGGCGGACCCCGATCCTTCAGTTCGACTCGCGGTCGCCACAGCTGCCCGGCAATTCGTGTCCGGCTCGCTGACCGTGGACACGCCGCCAGCTGTGCCCGTGCGCGAAGTGATCACCGGCCCAGTTTTGAGCGGGCTGTGGTTCAGCTCATTCGACGCAAAGGACCCTTTGATTCCCTTCATGTACTGGATGGCGTTGGAGCCGATCGTCGCCTACGATCCAATTCACGCCATTGGTTTCTACAAAAAGGACGGCGCGATGCCGCAGATGCCGCTTTCCGGCATCATTCTCACCAAGATCATGCGGCGTGTCTGCGACCTGCGCGATCCGGAGAAGCTGGACCAGTCCGTAGCCGCGCTTGCCAACCTGACGGAGAAGGAGGCACCGGCCGTCCTTGCCGCGCTCAACGGATTGATCGAAGGTCAACGCGGCAGGGCCATCATCCCGAGTCCTTCGACGGTGGAGGTCGTTCGCCGATTTGCAAAATTCTCCACTCCCGGGGTCTCCGCCCGCGCGCAGGAACTAGGCGCGTTGTGGGGCGACGCAGGCGCGATGCTGGGTGCGCTGAAGCTCGCGGGCAATCCCGGGGCCGGTACCGATGAACGCATCAAAGCCATCCAGGTGGTGCGCCAGTTGAAAAATGAAGATGCCCGCAGCGGGATGCTGAAGCTCATCGCGCAGGAAAAGCAGGAGCGCGTTCTGATCGAGGCCCTGCGTGCGCTGGGCGAAATCGGCGGCGACGGCGGCGTCGCTGAAGCGATCGTCAAACACTGGCCGGATTTTTCGCCAGTGGTTCGCCGCACGACCGCCGAAGTCCTGGCTTCGCGTGGCAACTGGAGCAGGGTATTTCTTGGCGCAATCGAGGATAAAAGGATTGCGGCGTCAGAGATTCCCACCACGGTCATTCGGGCGTTGTTTCAGGCGAAGGACGCTTCCGTGCGCGACCTGGCGAAGAAGGCGATTGGCCGCTTCCGCGAGCCGGATGCCGACAAGCTCAAGCTGATTGCCGCAAAGCGGAGGCTCGTTTTGAGCGGCCCGGTTGATTTAAAAGCCGGCCATGAGGTGATGAAGAAGACCTGCCTGGTCTGCCACAAGTTTTATGGCGAAGGCGCGGAGGTTGGCCCCGATCTGACCGGCGTGGGTCGCTCGACGCTCGACGCCCTGCTGCACAACGTCATCAATCCGAGCGAAGTGGTTGGCAAAGGCTACGAAAATGTCGAGATCGAGACGAAGGATGGCCGAAGCATCAGTGGACGTCTCGTCGAAGACACCGACACACACGTGAAACTGCTGTCGTCGGGACCGAAAGAGGACGTGATCGCCAAGCCGGACATCGCCAGCCGGCGCGTGAGCGAGTTGTCCGTCATGCCGGAAGGATTGGAACAAATACCCGACGCGGATTTCCGAAACCTCATCTGGTACATCCTCAATCCGCCGCAGCAAAACCGTCCGATGACGCCGCAGCTTTGGAAGGAACTTACCGGAGAGGACATGCCGGGGAACAAGTCTGCCCGTTCGTCCGACGGCGACGGTGAATCCGTCGCCCTGTGGAATCCCGAATGGCGTGTCATTTGTCCCGAAACGGAAAGTGCGCCGCGCAAGCTGGTCGAATTCGCCGGACGCAGCAATGTGCTGGTGACACATCCTTTCAGCAACGAAAAGGGTGCCGTTCTGGAACGCTCCGTGAACGTGCCCGCAGGCCGGACGACGATGCTGACGGTCAATGTCGCCGCGGGCGAAGAAGGCGAATGGGAATTGCGCGTGATAGCTGACAGTCGGTCGCTTGCGACGCAGATCATCGACGACGGGCGGTGGAGGGGAATCAAAGTGGATCTCTCGCCATTTGCCGGAAAGACGATCGCACTGCGGCTCGAAAACTGTGCCAGTGGTGACAAGACTGCGTTGGGGTACTGGAACGATCCGGAACTGCGGTACGTCAACTCGACTGTCGCCGTCAGGTAGTATCCGTCGGCAGTGCGCATTCAACCCTGCGTTGTCCGCGCCGGCTGCCGCCGCTCAAGTCGCCGGAACGATTCGCTGGAACAACAGGGCAACGCCGAACAACAGCGTGAACGCAAGCCCGCTCCAGGCTGTTTGTCCGCCCGCCACTGCAAGCAAATCCACGAGCACAATGCCGGCGAGCAGTCCACCGACGGCGCGACCGACGTTCGGGTCGGACACGAGGAAGGCGTGGCGGACACAGCGCACGATCCACAATCCGAGTATCGCTGACAGCAAGAGGGCCGCCTGACGGTAGTCTTCCGTATTGACCAGCAGGGCGAGCAGAATGGGCGCCGCCAGCAGATAGCAAGGCCATGTATTCAGCGTCCCACGCGTGCTTTCCTGTCGCGCCAGAAAACTCAGCCCGACGACGTAGGTGCCGAGCGCCAACGCACTCCAGACCGCCAGCCCGGTCACCCCTTGGATCGCCGTTGATGCCGCGACGAGATAAAGAAAAAAACGGCACGCGGCCATGAGCACCGGGGAAAAATCCAGGTGTTTGTGGACCGCGTCATAAACGATAATGCAAATGAGCAGTGCCACCGCCAGCGCGCCGGTGGTTTTGCCGACCAGAATCAGAATGACCGTCCCGGCCCCGAGCCAGCCGAATCCCCAGCGCCAGACCTCGTCGAGCGTGATTTGTCCCGAAGGAATCGGGCGTTCCTTGCGATATTCGCGGTCGAACTCGACGTCGAAGGCGTCATTCAAAAACATCCCGCCGAGGTAGAGACAGGTCGCGCCCAGGCAAAGCACCAGAAACATCCATGCGCTGCCTCCGCCCGCGAGCAGCCAGCCCGCAAGACAATTCGACCAAACGGTCGGCAGGTTGGAAACGCGCCCCAGGACAAGCAGCGTCCGCCAATAGGGCGTCGGCTGGCTTTTGGTGAGTTGCAGCAGCATGGTGCCCGCTTAAGAAAGCAGGACACCCGGAAAAAGCAACACAGAGCACATAAACAGCATCCGCGTCACAACACGTTTATACCACGCTCGGCCAGGCGGGCCAGCGTCCATTCATATTCCGCGACAAGCTGGTCCACGACGTTGCGGCCCTTCAACTCCGGCGGCAATACCTCCCACGTGTAAGTTTCCATTTCGATGTGCGGGCAAAGCGAAGGGTCGTCTTTCAGGATAACCATAACCCCGAGCAGATGATCGGTGGTCGTGTCGAACAGTGCGCTCGGTTTGCTGTGCAGCGGAATATGGAAATGGATGCGCCACTCGCCGGCAAGTTGAGGATCAGGAGTCGATGGTTGGCAGAGGGCAACATCGAGGTCGCGGTGCCGACGGAGCGAGCCGTCCGCAGCGCGTTCGACGACCTGGTGAAAATAAATGTCGTCGGCAAAAGCCTTCAATGCCGCGCGCGTTTCCGGCGTTGGACGGACCTTGAGCGCGGAACTGAAGTGGAGCTTGCTGATTTTGACCCCGTGTTCTCGAAAGCGGCGGACGACATCGCGCGGTTCCTCGAATTCGACCGCGAGATGGCAGGTGTCGTAATTGACACCCAGATGCTCGTCAAGGCGCGGGTCCTTCGGACGGTCGGCGCGCAACTGGTCGAAGAACTCCACGGCCTCGGCGCTGGTTTCCAGGTAGCAGAGTGGCTCCGGCTCCAGGCCGAGGTGCAGTTTCCTTCCCGTCCGTGCGCTCAACAGCGCGATGTGTTCGACGCAGCGCCAGAGGTTGTTTCGCATCACGCGCTCCTGCTCCCGCGTCTTGATGAATTCCTTGAACGAACCGGGCACGGTGCTAACGCTGCCTTCGACGCCGTCAGGCACAAGTTGCGCGAGCAGATCGAAAAGACGGTTTGTGTATTCGACACGCCCGGTCGTCGTCCAGTCCGGCGCATAAACCTGTTCCTTCACACGTGCGCCATGAAACTGGCCGTAGGGAAATCCATTGATCGTGAAAACGTAGCAGCCGTGCCGGTCGAGCCAGTGCTGGAAAGCCAGCAACGTTGTCTTTTCCGAAAGCTCGCGCGACGCCCGGTCGCTCAGGCGCAGCCCGATGGCGTAAGGCTTGTTTGCACAAATGCGCCGCTTGACCTCGAGCGTGAATTCTTCCAGTGCCGCGAGCGTTTCGACCCAGCTCTCGCCGCGATGGATGTTGGTGCAGTAGGCAAGGTGGCGGCCGCGATTGAGCTTCATGCGCCACCGAGTTTACCGCGGAGACGCGGAGACGCGGAGAAAAATCGGGCGGTTTGGAGGCGCCTCACTTCTGTTTTGTCGCATTTCGGAAGGGTGGTTTTGGCGGGAAAAGCGCGGATTGTTACGACTCCAAAGCCTGATTCCAGCCGTGGCAGGACGCGCCTTTAGAATGGTTCGCTGTTTGGGCCCCTGGCCGCCCGACCGTCCTCAGGAAGAGGGTAAGATAATGGCTTGCCCGACTTTCTTGATCAGCTTCTCCAGGCGCCGCCCGTACTCGACAAAATTCCTGCCCGTCTCCTCGTCCGAAGCCTTCGAATTTGCGTTGTGGAAGACGACCACCATGTGGGGTTCGATGGAAATCCCCTTGTCGTACCCGCGCGCAAAGGCGTCTTTGAGAATGTCGCGCACGCGCCCCTGGCCTTCGCCGGGCCAGTTGTAGTCGGCGTCGTTCTTCGCCGGGTTCCACGTCGCGTCCTTCACGTGAATGTGCGCGACGTGATCGCGGACGTGTTCCCAGAATTCCCACGCGTCCTGGCGCGGCCACGGCTTCGGTTTGCTGCGATCAGGGTTGAACACTGGATTGGCGGTGTCGAAGACCCACTTCAGACCGGGTGCCTTGTCGAGCAGTTCGAGCGCGTGTTTCCAACTCATGCCGCCGTAGTTCATGCAGTTCTCGTGCACGGGTTGAATGCCGGCGCCGAGAAACATCCTCGTCACTTCACAAACGCGGTCGAAGGCGACGGCAGGGATGCGGTCGTCGTCATCCTTGGGTTTGAAGCTCATGATGCGAACGAATTTCGCGCCGAGTCGTTGCATGCGCGGGATGCAACGTTTGACTTCTGCGAGCGTCACATCCCAAGGGGTCTCGACGGTCTTCGCCCAGTTCATGATCGTCGAGCCAAAGCAATAAACACCGATGTCGTTTTCCTTCAGCTTCTCAACCACGATGTCGAACGCTTTGTCCTGGATGTCGTGGAGGTTCGCCCTGGGAAAGCCCGGCACTTCTACGCCGCGCGCTTCGATATATTTCCAGCCGAGCTCCTTTGTCGCCGCTATCTGGGCGTCAATCGTGTTGCCCGCCTCGTCGCCGATGCCAGTGAGGATCATGCTCGTTCCGCGCGGGATCAGGTTTTCGGTTTCTGCCTGGGCAGGAAGGTGTCCCACGTTTTGCCCGACTGAACGGTCTTGTGCCCTTCGGCCAGTTTGGCCGGACTCAAGGGGACGGTGATCAGGTGGTTGCATCCCGGGCATTGAATCTGTTTCCCGGAGAATTGTTCGTCCGCCTGGAGATGCTGCTGGCAGTGCGGACAGGAGAATTTGAATTCGCTCATAATCTTAGCGTGTTCGTTCGCCAATCGTTCGCGCCTGAGGCTGCTTCGGCAATACATGCGAATTTTTACCTTAAAACGGATCCGACGTCCCGTGAAAAATGCCTGATCCTTTTTCTCCCCGGATTTCGCATTGTCTGATAGAAGAAACGTTACCGGCCAGACCTATGAGCGAATCAAGCCAGCCCGACGAAACCATTTTTGAAGACGCGGTGAAACTGGCGCCGGACCAGCGCGCGGCCTATCTCAAGGAAGCCTGCGGCAACGATGCGCAACTCCGCCAGCGCGTTGAGCGTTTGCTTCAGGCGCACGACCAGACCGGTGGCGTCCTTGAGAAACCGCCGGCCGCTGTTTCCGCCAAAACTTTCGTGATCACAACCGACATGGTTCCAGTGACCGAGAAAGCA
Source organism: Candidatus Angelobacter sp. (assembly GCA_035607015.1). Lineage (NCBI taxonomy): Bacteria > Pseudomonadati > Acidobacteriota > Terriglobia > Candidatus Angelobacter > Candidatus Angelobacter sp. The sequence continues at coordinate 15,433 of DATNDF010000037.1, forward strand.
GGCGACCGCATTGGCCGTTACAAACTTCTTCAACAGATCGGCGAGGGCGGTTGCGGCGTGGTTTACATGGCCGAGCAGGAGGAACCGGTCCGCCGCCGCGTGGCGCTCAAGGTCATCAAGCTCGGCATGGACACCAAAAGCGTTGTGGCCCGTTTCGAAGCCGAGCGCCAGGCGCTGGCGCTGATGGACCATCCGAACATCGCCAAGGTGCTCGATGCCGGCGCCACCGAGACAGGCCGGCCCTTCTTCGTCATGGAATTGGTGCGCGGAGTGAAAATCACGGACTACTGTGACGAGGCGAAACTCTCGACCGGTCAACGGCTCGACCTGTTCATTCAGGTTTGTCACGCCATTCAGCACGCACATCAAAAGGGCATCATCCATCGTGACCTGAAGCCCTCGAATATTCTGGTGACGATCAACGACGGCGTTCCCGTGCCCAAGGTGATCGACTTCGGCATCGCCAAAGCCACCACCGACCAGCGCCTCACCGACAAGACGCTGTTCACGGCCTTCGAGCAGTTCATCGGCACGCCGGCTTACATGAGTCCGGAGCAGGCCGTGATGACGAGCCTTGATATTGATACGCGGAGCGACATCTACGCACTGGGAGTGCTGCTTTATGAATTGCTCACTGGCAAGACACCATTTGACCCGAAGGAGCTCCTCCAATCCGGCTTCGATGAAATGCGGCGCACCATCCGCGAGAAGGAACCGGAGCGCCCCTCGACGCGCCTGAGCACGATGCTTGACGCCGACCTGACCGTCGTCGCGCAACGCCGCCACTCGGAAGCTCCGAGGCTGATCAATCTTCTCCGCGGTGATCTCGACTGGATTGTGATGAAGGCGCTGGAAAAGGACCGCACGCGCCGTTTCGAAACCGCCAACGGCCTGGCGATGGATATTCAGCGCTACTTGAACAACGAACCGGTCACCGCGCGCCCGCCGAGCAGTATGTATCGCTTCCAGAAACTGGTGCGGAGGAACAAGACTGCGTTTGCCGGTGTGGGCGCGGTTGCGGCCGCGCTGGTCATCGGACTCGGGCTGTCGCTGTACCTGTATATTCGGGAAAGGCACGCGCGCCAGCGCGCCGTCGCCGCCGAGCAGGAACAGAATCGAATGCGGCAACAGGCGGAAATACGCGGTGAAATCGGACGAAAACTCACCCAGGCCGGCCTCTTGATCAGCCGCGATCAATATGCGGAAGCCGAGAAGATCGCCATGCAGGTTTCTGACCCCGCTGGCGCGTCAATTCTCAACGTGCTTGGCATCCTTCACGGCCGCCGCGGAGAGTGGCAGGAGGCGGCGGCGGACTTTGAGCGGGTGGTTGAACTGATTCCCACTGACCACGACGCCTATCACAGCCTCGCCCCGTTGCTGGCACAGAGTGACCCGGGGGCCTATCGCCGCCTCCGGGTGCAAATGCTCGCCGCGTTCGCACGAACTTCCGAACCGGCCATCGCCGAACGAATGGCTCGAGATTGCATGATCCTTTCCCCGCCCGCAACGGATCTGGAGACCATTGGCAAAATGGTTGACGCCGCCATCGCGGCAGGACCCAACCATCAGTTCTGGGACTATTTTCAGTTCGTCAAAGGCCTGTACGAATATCGGAACGGACGGTTCGCCAGCACGGTGGAGTGGCTGCAAAAAGTTGTGCCGCGCGAGAGCGATCCAAACCGCACCGTCGAGGCCTACATGGTGCTGGCGATGGCCCAGCATCAGCTCAAACAGGTTGACGAAGCCCGCGCCACGCTGGGCAAAGGGCTCAAAATTGCCGACGCAAAGCTGAGTAAACCCGGCAGTCCACAATTCAACGATCAGATCGCTGCCCAAATGCTGGTGCGCGAGGCCCGTGCGCTGATCGAACACGGCGCCGGAACAGACACAAAACCGTAGTCGCAGCGTTCATCCGCGAAGGCATGCAACTCTCATGAAATTGATTCATTACGGTTTTTTCCCGTCTGTCTGGACGACCTTCGCCGTTTACTGGATTGTTTCCGCGGCCCGGGTCAAGCGAATCAAGGAATCCGAGCCGCGCAGTGCGCGGTTCGTTCATCTGGCACTCTCGTTTTTCGTTTTCGTAATGACGTTTTCACCGTGGTTTCATGCGGGTCCGTTGGGTTGGAGGGTTTTGCCGGCGAACAGAATAGCATTCGCCATTGGGGCTGTGATTCTGGTTGCGGGTCTTGGCTTTGCTGTGTGGGCGCGCATTCACCTCGGACAAAACTGGAGTGCAACAGTTACCTTGAAAGAAGGGCATCGGTTGATTCGAACCGGGCCCTATCGTCTGGTCAGGCATCCAATTTACACGGGTATCATCACAGGTCTTGCCGGCACCGCCGTCGCATTTGGCGAACTGCGGGGTGTGATCGCGGTGGTTTTGCTGACCGTGGTCTATCTGTTCAAAAGCCGGCGCGAGGAGCGGTTCATGGTGAAGGAATTTGGAGACGAATACGTTCAATACCAGAAGGAAGTCGGAGCGTTGCTGCCATTTGCGTGAACACCGAATGAAACCTTTCGCATGACCGATGTGACGCGGATCTTGCTCGCGATAGAAAAAGGCGACCCGGTGGCCGCCGACGAACTGCTGCCGCTGGTCTATCACGAGCTGCGCAAGCTCGCCGCGCACAAGATGGCGAACGAAAAACCGGGTCAGACGTTGCAACCGACGGCGCTCGTGCACGAGGCTTATCTCCGGCTGGTCGGAGCAGACGACAAGAAGTGGACCGGGCGCGCACATTTCTTCGCCGCCGCGGCCGAGGCCATGCGGCGCATTCTCATCGATAACGCGCGCCGCAAACGCGCGCAGCGGCACGGCGGCGGGCAGCAACGCGTGGACGTGCAGGACGTGGAAATCCCCGCGGAAACCGACGACGGGCACCTCCTGGCCATCAACGAGGCACTCGACCGCCTGGCCGCGAAAGACAAGGTGAAAGCCGAACTGGTCAAGCTGCGTTACTTCGTGGGAATGACCATCGAGGAAGCAGCCGGGATTCTTGGAATCTCCGAGCCAACGGCCAAGCGCTACTGGACCTACGCTCGTGCCTGGCTCTACTCGGAAATCAACGCCGGTTGATGGGGAGCGGACTTACCGGTGAAATGATTTCGTGAAATCGTCGTTCTTGATCTCGACGACCTTCTTTTCAAACTTCGATTCCGCAATCAGTTGCTGAAGCTTCTGCTCGAACGCCGCGCCGTCCATCGGCAGTTCGACGGTCTGCCCGATGAGCGAGGAATACAACATCACGTTCGCGAGCTCGACCGAATGCAGGCCTTCTTCGCCGGGCACCAGCAACGGCGTTCCGTCGAGAATGGCGTCAACGAAGTTTTGCATGAGCGTGGCATGCGGGGTGGCGGCGTTTTGAATCGAAATGTCCACGTTCTCCACCGCCGGGTGGTCGAAGCCGGTCTTCGCCGCTCGACTGAACACGAGTGTGTCCGAGTCATTCCGGCTGAAGATCAGCTTGTTGTTTTCAAGCACTAGCTTGCCGCGCGAGCCGATAATCTCAAAACGATTGGTGCCGGGCGTTTCACCCGTGCTTGTCACGAACGTGCCCGTCGCGTTGTTCGGGTATTCCAGGTAGGCGGTCACGTTGTCCTCGACCTCGATGTTGTGATAGCGGCCGAGCTGGCAGAAGCCGCGCACGCGCGCCGGCATGCCGAGCAGCCACGCGATCACGTCGAGGTTGTGAAGGCATTGATTGAGCAGCACGCCGCCGCCTTCCCCTTTCCAGGTGGCGCGCCAGCCGCCGCTCGCGTAGTAGGCCTCGGTTCGAAACCAGTCGGTGATCAGCCAGCTCATGCGGACAATCTTGCCGAGGTCGCCATCGGCGATGAGTTTCTGGATCTTCTGATATCGCGGCTCGACGCGAAGCTGAAACATGCCGCTGAACTTCAGGTCGGGGTGTTTCTTCGCAGCCGCGATCAATCGTTCAGCGTCGGCTTTGTGCGCGGAAATCGGCTTCTCTACCATCAGATGCACGCCGGTTTCCAGGGCGGCGATCCCGAGAGTGGTGTGTTGATAGTGCGGCGTGGCGACGATGACCGCGTCCACTTCGCGCGATTGAAGCAACGCTTCGCCACTGTCAAAGATTTTCAGTCCTTTGGCTTTGTAATCTTCGAGCTTCTGCGGCGAGGTGCTGCAGACGGCGGCCAGTTCGCAGCGTTTCACTTTTCCTTCGAGCAGGTAACCGGCGTGGTGCCTGCCGATGTTCCCCATGCCAACGATGCCAAGACGAACTTTGACCATAACACAGCCTCGTTTATTTTTTGCGTTTCCGGCCGGTCAATTCATCGGCGAGCGCACCGGCATCGTAAACCTTGCGCAAGGCCTCGATGATCGACTGCGAGCAGACAGAAACCGCCCGGGCCTGCGTGTCCGTGAAGGCGAAGTCAAGCACGAGCGACTGAATGTTGCCGTCGAAAATAATGCCGACGAATTCGCCTTTCCGGTTCACCACCGGGCTGCCCGAGTTGCCGCCGATGATGTCCGCCGTGCACACGAAGTTGAGCGGCGTCTTCAAGTCG
>DATNDF010000038.1 GCA_035607015.1 Candidatus Angelobacter sp.
CGTCTCTCGATCGCCCGTGCGCTGCTTCGGAACGCGCCGATTCTTATCCTGGATGAACCGACCAGCGCGCTTGATGCTGAAACGGAGCGTTTGATCTTCGAGGCGTTGGAGCGCTTGATGCGTGGCCGGACCACGTTCCTCATCGCTCACCGCCTGTCCACCGTCCGCCGTGCCGACCGCATCGTCGTGCTCAAGAACGGTCTGGTTGCCGAGAGCGGTACGCATGACGAGCTGCTAGACCGCGGTGAATTATATGCGCACCTCGACAACATTGCGTTCGAACCGCGAAAGAAGGCAGCCTCTGCCGCCCATTGAAAGGCATTCCCGAAATGCGCGCTGAAGATACCGACCTTTTCCGGCTCTGTCGCTGGCTGTCGCGCTATGCGTTCCGGCGCTGGCCGGGGTTGCTTGGCGTCGTCGTCACTATGTTGTTCAAGATCGGTCTGGACATCCTCAAGCCGTGGCCGATGGTTTTCCTCGTGGATTTTGTGCTCAAGGGGGAAACCACTTCGGCGTTTTTTTCGCATGTTGCAGGGATGCTGCCGGGCGGTTCCGAGCCGGCAAATCTTGTCGTCTGGAGCGTGGTGGCCACCGTCCTGATCTTCCTGCTGGGTTGGGCTGTCGGGCTGGCAAACGCTTATGTCAACATCAGCTTCGGCCAGCGCATGGTTTACGATCTGGCGGGCGACCTGTTTGCGAAACTCCAACAGCTCTCACTTCATTTCCACGCGCGTAAATCGGTCGGCGACAACGTCCGCCGCCTCACCGCCGACTGCACCTGCGTTTCTGTCATCGTGAAGGACGCACTCTTGCCGGTTTTCTCCGCGACGGCCAGCCTCGCGGCGATGTTCGTCATCCTCTGGTGCGTCGACGCTGCGCTCACGTCGCTCGCGCTGGCAGTCGTTCCGTGCATGGCGCTGGTGTTCCGTCATTACGCGAAGCCGATGATGGATCGCAGCTATCAACAACAGGAGATTGAAGGCCGGATCTACAGCCTGGTGGAGCAAACATTTTCGGCCATGCCGGCCGTGCAGGCGTTCGGCTGTGAAGAGCTGAACGAACGGAGCTTCCGGCAAGCCACACGCGACACCCTCGCCGCGACGCTCGCGCTGACCAACGTACAATTGCAGTTCAAAATCCTGATGGGTCTCGCAACGGCGGCAGGCACGGCAGGCGTATTGTGGCTGGGAACGCAACACGCGCTGGACGGCCGGTTGAGCATTGGCGCGCTGTTGCTGTTTCTTTCCTATCTGGCTTCGTTCTATGCGCCGCTCGAAGCGATCATGTACAGCACTTCGACGATCCAGGGCGCGGCCGGCAGCGCGCGGCGTGTTCGCGAAGTGCTGCAAACGGAACGCGAAGTTGCGGACAAACCAGGGGCGATCGCGCTGGCGGTCTCACGCGGCCACGTAAAGGTCGAAAACGTGACGTTCGGTTATGAACGAGGCAGTCCAGTGTTGCGCGGCGTGTCGCTGGAAGTCCTGCCCGGCGAAATCGTCGCGCTGGTCGGCGCGACGGGCGCGGGAAAGAGCACGTTGGTCAGTCTCGTGCCGCGTTTTGTCGATCCTTGGGAAGGCAGTGTGCGTATCGATGGACGCGATGTGCGCGACCTGCAGTTGAAGTCGTTGCGACGCCAAGTCGCCATTGTTTTGCAGGAGCCGTTCTTGTTTCCTCTGAGTGTCGCCGAGAACATCGCCTACGGCAGACCGCGCTCCACGATGGCCGACATCGAAACCGCCGCGCGCGCCGCGGGCGCGCACGATTTTATCACCCGGCTTCCGCAAGGCTATCATACGGTGATCGGCGAGCGTGGCGCGACGTTGTCTGGCGGCGAACGGCAGCGTCTTTCGATCGCGCGCGCGCTGCTGAAGGACGCGCCGATATTGATTCTCGATGAACCGACCAGCGCGCTTGACGTGGAGACCGAGCGCGCATTTCTGGAGGCGTTGGACCCGTTGACCGCTCGCCGCGCGACGTTCATCATCGCGCACCGTCTGTCAACTGTGCGGCGCGCGAACCGGATCGTGGTGCTGGAAAGGGGCGCGATCGTGGAAACCGGTTCGCACGATGAGCTGCTGGCTTGCGGCGGCCTTTACGGGAAGTTTTTCCGCCTGCAATTTGGAGCTAATCCCAAATGAATGAACCCTTCGGCCAGTCTGTTGCCCTGCCACCGAACGTCCGCATCGGCCCGAATACCCTGATCACCGGCGATCTCGCGTTCAAACGCTTTCACAGCAGGCGCGACACCGCACTGATCGTTGGTTCGAACTGCACGATGGACGGCGTTCACTTCGCGTTCGGCGAGCAGGGCAGCGCGCGCATCGGTGATTTTTGCTACTTCACGAACGCGGTCCTGCTTTGCGAACTCGAACTGCGGATCGGCAATTACGTTGTCATCGGGTGGAACACGACGATTGCCGACTCGGATTTTCATCCGTTGGCGCCGGCGGAGCGCATCGCCGACGCAATTGCCTGTTCGCCGTTGGGCAGGGGAAGGCCGCGGCCGGAAATTCCCCGCAAACCCGTCGTGATCGAGGACGACGTCTGGGTCGGACCGAACGCGACGATTTTGAAAGGCGTGCACATTGGATCGGGCGCATGGATCGAACCCGGCGCGTTGGTTACACGCGATGTGCCACCGGGAGCGCGAGTGATGGGCAATCCGGCGCAAGTGATGGGGGAGGTGGAGTGAACCCCGACCGCACGTTGCCGTGGGATTGGTATCCGGGAAGAATACCTGAGAACGTTTCCCTGGACGAAACGGCCTACGTCGAGACCTCGTTCAGTTTCCATTTCTTCCGCAGCCGGCTGCCGCTCGGTGTCGAGATCGGACGGGGCGCTTCCACTTATCTTGGAACCATGTTCGATATCGGACCGAAAGGCCGCGTGAAGCTTGGCAATTTCACCCTCGTGCATGGCGCGCGAATCATCTGTGATGCCGAGGTCACCATAGGTGATTGCGCTCTCATTTCTTGGAATGTCGTGCTGATGGATACCTGGCGGTTGCCGCGCGCCGCGCGAGACCGCCGCGCGGAACTCGAACTTGTGCCAACGCGCCGGCCAAGGCTGGCCACGGGTGACAACACGCTTGCGCGACCAATCCGCATTGAACGCAATGTCTGGGTGGGGTTCGATTGCTGCGTGTTGCCCGGCGTCACGATTGGTGAAGGTTCGGTCGTTGGCGCGCGTTCGGTTGTGATTGAAGACGTGCCCCCGTTCACGGTCGTGGCCGGTAATCCGGCCTGCGTGATTCGAAGGTTGGATCCTCAGACAAGGACGCACGATGCCTGAACAACGCCCGGCAAGAGGCAAGGTCATCGTCTTCGGTATCCTCTTCTGGTATCCGCTGGCGGGCGTGACCTTCCAGTTCCTGCATTACCTCACCGGCTTGCGGAAACTCGGTTACGATCCCTATTATATCGAAGATTCGGGCCGCTGGATTTACGACCCGCGCCTCAACGACCTTTCACCCGATGCAACCGGCAACATCGAAGCTGTCCTGCCCGCGCTCGAGGCTCACGGGTTCGGCGACCGCTGGGCGTTTCGGGGAAATTATCCCGACGGCAAATGCTATGGCATGACAGGGGAACAGATTTTGCAACTTTACAGGGAGGCCGACGCATTCCTGAACATCACCGGCGCCCAGGAGATCCGCGAGGAACACCTCGCCTGCAAACGCCGCATCTATGTCGAGTCCGATCCGTTCGCTTCCCAGGTCAAAGAGGCCAAAGGCGACGAGGGCATGATCAAAACGCTTGCGGCACATGACACGTTGTTCACCTTCGGTGAAAATCTCGGCGCGCCAGATTGTGTTGTGCCGGCCGGAAAATTCCACTGGTTGCCAACACGCCAGCCCATCGCGCTCGATTTGTGGGACAATTCTCATCCACCACGTGCCGATACGGCCTACAACACAATCACGACCTGGCACAACAAAGGCAAAGACATCGTCTGGAACGACGACACGTGGTATTGGACGAAAGATCGTGAGTTTGAAAAATTCCTCGACCTGCCGCGGCGCAACCCGAATGTGGCGTTCGAGCTGGCAGCGACCGTGGACGAAAAGGTGCGGCGTCGATTACATGAGCACGGCTGGCGTCAGGTCAGCTCGCTCGAGATGTCGCGCGACTGCGACGTTTACCGGAATTACATTCAACAGTCCCGCGGCGAGTTCACGGTGGCGCGCGACCAGTATGTTCGCCCGAACACCGGCTGGTTCAGCGACCGCACCGCATGCTATCTTGCGGCGGGCCGCCCGGTCATCACACAGGAAACCGGCTTCAGCAAATTCCTGCCGACCGGCAAGGGGCTGTTTGGTTTCAAGACGATGGCCGACATTCTGACGGCAGTGGATGCCATTGAAAGCGACCACGCGGGCAATTGCCGCGCGGCTCGCGAAATAGCGGCGGCATATTTCGCGGCGGAGAAAGTGGTGGGCAGCCTCATGCAACGCGCAGGATTGTGAAAATTATTTTCGCCGGTACCATTGGGCGTTCCGGCCTCGGCGGCCAGGCCTGGGCGAGTCTGCAATATCTGCTCGGCTTCCGCGCGCTCGGCCATGACGTTCTCTACCTGGAAGACTGCGGCGAAACCACCTGGGTCTGGAACTGGGAAAAACAGGAATGGGATTACGGGCTGGATTATCCCTCGGAATACGTCAACGCCTGCCTCGCGCCCGTCGGTCTGGGCGACCGGTGGATCTACCGGACGAACGCTGGCTTTCGTGGCCTCCCGCCGGACCAGTTCCACCAATTTTGCGCAGCGGCCGACCTGCTCATTCTGCGCGCCGCGCCACTCTGGGTCCGGCGGAAGGAATACGACTTGCCACTCCGCCGCGCCTTCATCGATGTTGACCCCGGCTTCACCCAGATCAGCATCGCCAATGGAGACAAGGGGCTGATCGAGGGCATCTCACAATGCGATCG
>DATNDF010000039.1 GCA_035607015.1 Candidatus Angelobacter sp.
CCTCACCGAGGGACGCGATGGCAATTCCGTCCAGGATGTCGTAGCGGTCATTGAACAGCACCTCGGTCACACTTACGAGCGCGGCGTCGAGTTCGTCCTGTTGCAGCAACTCGGCGAGTTTCGACGGTGTCACAAAAACGACCTGCTCCTCGAGTCCGCGGGTGAGCGGCACGGCGTTGAGGTACGGCACGGAACCGACACGAAACGGCGCCAGAGATTCGCTGAGATTGTCCTCGCGTTGCAACTGCGCGGCGCGCTGCTCCCGCTCGAAGCGATGTGCCAGTTCCTCCGGTGAATCGGCCGGCGCCATGCGCAGTCTGGGTGTCTCGTCTGTCATGCGTGCAAACTCTACTGCAATGACCCGGGGCCGCAAAGCTGCAATGACATGCCGAATACGACCCGCGCGGCGTTGACATAAGCCTCACGTGGAACAAAACTCCGGTCAGCCGCCGTCCTCATGAAATCAGTCGTCTTCGCCATTCTTGCTCTGGCCTGTGCCGTTGCGCGCGGGGCGGACAAGACCAATGCGCCGCCATTTGAAATTCGCGGGACACTCCCGTGGCACAATTTTCTTTCCGGTCCGACGGCCTGGAACGAATCGGACTATCGCGCGTATCTTGATCTGCTCGCCACCAACGGACTGAACTTCGTCGGCTTTCACTGCTACACGGGCGGTGGCGAGCGATACGTTTCATACGTCGAACCCATCATCCGCGTGCAGTATCGCGACGTGCTGCCCGAAGCGGCCTTCGACACTTCGCTGACTTCGCGCTGGGGCTACCGGCCACTGGCCGTAAAGGACTTCGTGTTTGGCACGGACAAACCCTTCAAACTGCCGGCCGGCGCGGAGGCGTTCGGCGCGGACAATGCCGTCACCGCGCACACCAAGGAAGAACGCTATCGCAATGCTCACGACCTGATGCGGAAGGTGATTGCGATGGCCCATGCGCGCGGCATCCAGGTGGCCATCGGCTTTGAATTCGGAGTCCATCCGCCCGAACTCGCCTCGGTCGTTCCGTCTGATTCGCGCATTCCCGGCGCATTGATCCCCGATCCGACGCACCCGGCGAACATTGAAATCCTTCACTCCGAGCTTGACGACATTCTGCATGAATATCCCGGCGTGGATTGGATATGGCTCTGGTTGCACGAACATTCGATGTATGTCGCACCTCCTTCACTCAACGGACGATTCGCGGAATTCGTCCAGCAGGAGAGAACCAATTTCGACTATGTCACGAATTGGAAGGATGCGTTCATCGGCCTCTGGTCCCTGGTGCAAATCCGGCAGGCACACGATTATCTTGCAGTTCACTCGCCGCGGACACGGCTGGTCATTGGCGGTTGGGGAGGAAATCTTCAATTGCCCCCCATCCTGCGGGGACTGGACCGCGCCCTGCCCACAAACATCGTGTTCAGTTGCCTGAATCCGAACATGGGCAGAGAGGGCAACGAGTCCGCCCTCGCGGAGATTGCTTCGCATCGTCCGGTTTGGGCGATTCCCTGGTTCGAAGGGGATTCCGCGCTGTGGCATCTGCAATTGCGCGCCGCCTCGGTGAGCGCGCAGGTCAAAGCAGCTTACAAGGACAAATTTGCCGGCATTGTTGGCATCCACTGGCGCACCGAGGAAATCCTGCCGAATCTCGAAGCTTTTGCCATCACCGCGCGCGATCCCGAACATGCTCCGTCCGCCGAGGAACTTTACCGGCTGCATTGCGTCCGGCGGTACGGAGAGGCTTCCGGGGAAGTTGCCCCATTGCTGCTGCGTTTGGAGCAGGACGGTCAGCTCGGAAACGTCCGCTCTGCGGAATATTATCCGTACGATCCCGGCTGGGGTCGCGTGTCACCAGAACTGACGGAGAAACTGACGAACGCGATTGATCTCGTCCAACGGCTGGAGAGTTCTCTTCCGGCAACATCCCCGCATCGCACGAACCTCGATTGGCTGGCGGACAATTTTCGGTTCACCCTCTTACTTGACACAGTGGGCCGCAAAATGGAGTCCGCTTACGTTTTGAAATACAAATCGTTCCTCGGTACGACGCATGCCGGCGCACTGAAGACGGACGCACGAGCCGCCCGGAAGCAACTGGATGCCGCTCCAATGAAGGAGCTCTTCCAAACGTTTGCGCGGCGCGTCCGCTCACGCGGCGAACTGGGCGAACTCAGCTCACTCAACCAGAAAGTCTGGACGGAGTTTCGCGAGCTGGACCAATTCCTGACCGCCGCGGGTGCGCCGGCGAAATGATTCGATCTGCTTGGCGCTGATCACGCCGACCACGCTGACCAGTGGCGTCAGAGTTGCGACGGGAATTTGCGGACGCGACACCCTCCCGATGGCGCAAGAAATACGTGAATCACGGCTCTCGTTTGGGCGCGACCTTCTCGATGGCGATGCGGCCGCTGTAAAAATCATCGAACAACGCGTAAGCCTCGGGATCGTATTTCTTGAGACCATCGGGTCCGTTCCCGGGTTTGGGGCCGGTCATGTGCAAATCGCCGTGCGTCCCGAAATACCACATCGTCAGTTCGGCGAAGAATTCATCGGTGTTCGATCCGGCGTAGGAATCTCTCCAGCGCCCGGCGGCGAGCGAACGTCTGAACTGTTCGTCGAACCGCGCTCGCACCGACCGCTGAATGCCGTGATTGCGGATGTTGTGCGAGAATTCGTGGAGACAGATGTCGCGTCCGCGATAACGGTCCTTCTCCAGTTGCAGCAGGTTCTCCTCGCCGCACGAAGTCAGCAAGCCGCCCATGCCTCGCGTGCGCTCGTCGCGTGTCAGGCCGTGATATTCCGCCAGCGGCTTGCCCTTGTCGTGCCGCCACTCCGGCAAATCCGTCGTGACCTGGTCGCGTCCGATGATGTGCAACTCCGCGCCCGCGGCAGTCAGATTGGAAACCGCCATCGGCAGATGCGCGAGCAGCCGGCTCAACCGATCGTAAGCCGCGAACAACGCTTCGTCCGCCACCACCTGATGCGCCTTGATGGGAATGCCGTTAAAATCGAGCTGCTTGGAAAAGAAATCCTGCGCCGGCGGGTTGAGGAGGACGATCGCAGGCCGGGCGTTTGTGCCGCTGTCGGCCAGGAGATTTGGGTTCAACCCACCAACCAGGGTCAAAATGACGAACGCGATGACAATGAAACTTGAGAAGCGAGCTGCGTGCGATGTGTCGGACATGGGCGAATGTTTTAACGCAAAGCCGCGAACGTGCAAAGACACAAAGAAAAATCCCAAAAGGATTTCATTTCCAAGCGTCTCGTCCCAACCGCAAACGCGGTTGCATCACTCAGCCCAGCGTTGCGAGGAACGAGCTACGCTGGGTGACGATTCAAAAAACGTAAACAACCCTGAAAGGGTTGAATCAATGCTCGGTGGGATGTTGATGCAACCCTTTCAGGGTTGGATTTCTTTTGGTTTGTTGACCCAAGGTAGCTCCTGCCTCGCAACCATGGGCTTAGTGAGTTGAATCCCGGTGGGATTCAATTGTAGCGGCGCTCTATGAGAGCCGATGGAGGTCGCCCGCAAAACCCGGCGGTCTCTGACCAAACTTCTTCAACACGCGCGGGAAACTTCGAAAGCTTTCGGGGTTGGGATTTTCTCTCGACGCCGGACACCCGGCTGAAGCCGGGGGCTAATGAGAATCAATCTGACGAAGCTACGGGGCGATCTCTTTTAGGAGTTCTTTTCCCATCTGCTCAGAGTCGATATTGAAATGTTTGAAGATTTGAGCCGCCACGCCTTCGCTCTCGGATAATAATCCAAGCAGGAGGTGTTCAGTTCCGACGTAAGTGTGATCGAGTGCCTTGGCCTGCTTCCTTGCCTCTTGAAGAACCTTTTTCATTCGAGGCGTGAATGGGAGAAAGCCGAGTTTTAGCTGTTCAGGTCCGATCCCGAACCGCTTTTCAACTTCCCTGCGGGCGGCTTCGAGATTGAGTCCCAAGTCTTTTAGCACTTTGACTGCAACACCTTCATCTTTTAGTCCGACCAAGCCAACCAAAACATGTTCTGTCCCGATAAAATTATGATTCAACCGTTCAGCCTCCTTGAATGCCAAATTGAGTGCGCGACGCGCGCGCGGCGTGAATTTTTTTGCAAACTCCTCTGCGGCTGCTTTTCTGGCAGCGTCCCTCGTCTTCCATTTCGTGAGAATTTCTTGGGCAGAATCAAACCAATCCATAACTTCGTGTGTTCAATTGTTCACGCCGTCGCCAGATTGTCTTCCAGCATTTTGGATTTTCCAGACGGCGGTTCAGCTTCATTCGCTGATGGTGCAGCGTCCGCAAGGACCTTGATCGGTTCGTAGAACGTATTTCGTTGCACCGGC
>DATNDF010000040.1 GCA_035607015.1 Candidatus Angelobacter sp.
CGGCCCGAAGGGACCGCTCAAATTGCAGGACCACGGCAACACGACCCGTTATCGCAACATCTGGGTTCGCCCTTTGAACACGTCCGCCGAATAACAGCCTCCATTATCTGCCCATGAACTCACACGCATTCACACGTTGGCGCAAGGCTGCTGCGTTCGCAGGCCTCGCAAGTCTCGCAACCGTTTTGATTACGGCCGCTGCCGAAAAATCAGGCGACAAAGAACCACCGGTCATTGATCCCGGCCCGCCGCCTGCGGACGCCCTCGTCTTGTTCGACGGAAAGGATTTGTCGAAATGGCAAAACGGCAAAGGCGGCGACGCGAAATGGAAACTGCCCGGCGACGGCTCGATGGAAGTCAACGGCACCGGCAGCATCATGACGAAGGAGGAGTTCGGCGATGTGCAACTGCACGTCGAGTGGGCCACGCCCGGGGAAGTAAAGGGTGAGGGCCAGGGCCGCGGCAACAGCGGCGTTTATTTGCAGGGCCGCTATGAAATCCAGGTGCTCGATTCCTACAACAACAAGACCTATTTCAACGGCCAGGCGGGAGCGTTCTACGAACACAACGCGCCGCTCGTGAACGCCTCGCGCAAACCTGGCGAATGGCAGACCTACGACATCATTTTTCACCCGCCAAGAACCGGCGCGGATGGAAAGGCAATACCCGGCTCGTTCACCGTCCTGCACAACGGTGTGCTGATCCAGGATCACATTCCGGTGAACGGCGACGCGACTCGGGCCGCGAACTTCCAGGGCATCACGCCCAAAGGCCCGCTCGTGTTGCAGGACCACGGCAATCCGGTTCGTTACCGCAATATCTGGCTACGGAAGCTTTGATCACTTGTCGGGGGGGGATCGAGCGCGCAGCAGCTTATGGCATCTACCGATTCACTACCAGACAAGGCAGCAGCCGAGTTTGTTGCCGCGCAGTTGGAACGGCTCGTCGCGCTGCCTCTCGACACACCAGAGGATGAGGAACGTTGGGAGGGTGAGTGTGCGAGTTTCCAGACTGCACTTGAGACGCGCTTTCCAACGTTCGAACTTGAGCACCACGTCTGGCATTTTTTCACCGACACTGATATTCGTCAGAAGGATGCAGGTTATAGAGAGCGGCAGAATCGGGCGGTCGCCGATTACGTGAGACGGCTTCGATATGGTCGTTGTTGAGTTTCCCCGATCTTGCGTGGATCAATGGAACGAAACCCAGCCGGTTGATTAACGATTGGCAGAGTTCAGTCGCGTCATCGACTCAATGGAACTCCATGTGAGGCTCGTTATCATTGTTCCAAAGGCAACGGACTTCAGGACTTTTCGAGTCCAGAACCTTTTCGGTCTTGAGGGTTTCCACGTGGTCATCGCAGAAAACGATATTCATCCGTCCGTTATGACGGCGCCTGCCGAGCGAGGTGAAAAGCGGGAGGTTCGGCACTGCGGAGACAATACCTTCTGACAGGTCGGCCATTCCGAAAAGAATTCCAGGTCCCTTGGGCCCGAAAATTGACGGGAGGAGAACCGAATCACCCACCGCGATCATTTGAGAAGGACTCCTAACCTCTCCATCCCGAATGGGACGGACAGGTGCAGCATTGAGGAGGTTTTCACTGGAAATTAAGTCGTCGAAGATTTCGCCAGCCAATCCCAACTGCGCATGACGCCCGTTGAGATTAATCGATTTCTGCGCAAGACCCCCTTTATTGTAGCCGTAGGCAGCCCTGTTCGCGTAGAGTGTACCCCGAGCTTTGAGGTAACTGGGACAAGCGAGAACCGTACGGCCTTGCGATCCGTACGGACCGTTAGTTGGGAGAGGAAGGTAGGATTCCGGCGGCCGTTTGATCCCGTAATTCGCCAGCTTGTTCTGCCAACCCAAGGTTGAAAAGAGCATGCCGGGATCGCCGTCGTAGTCTACCGGATACGCTCAGTAGTCATCAGCGTACACTGTCAGCGCTACACCGATCTGGTGGAGATTATTCCTGCACACCGTCATGTAGGCGGACTCCCGCGCGCGCGACAAAGCCGGCAACAGCAGCGCCGCCAGAATCGCGATGGTGGCGATGACGACCAGCAGCTCGATGAGAGTGAACGCGCGCTTGAGGCCAGCAGCATCCCGTCGTGTTCGGTGGCGTTCCGCGCAGCGTTGAAGGAGGCAAGTCATATCACTCCGGAGTGTCGGGTAATCTAGCCACTTTGTCTGGCCTGTCAACGACACGGCGAGACCGTTTGGCCGGCCATTTCAAGGTAAATGCACTTGAGGTACTGCGCTTCGGGGAACGTTGCCGGATGGTCCGGCGCATGACCGGTCGTTTTCAGTTCCGTAAACTGTGCACCTGATTTTTTTGCCGCGAGCCGGATCGCGCCAAAGAATTCCTCCGCGCTGACGTGCGCCGAACATGACGCCGCGACCAGCACACCGCCAGGCCGCAGGTGCGCGATGCCGCTTTGTGCCAGTTTCCCGTACGCCTGGATTGCGCCGGAGCGCTCGGTCTCGCGCCTCGCCAGCGACGGCGGATCGAGGATAACAAGGTCGAACTTTTTTGACCGGTTTTCATCCAGCCATTCGAAAGCATCTCCCTGAATCGTTTCGTGCCGGCAGGCGACGACGGTTGAATTGGAGTTGTTCAAATCAAAGTTGCGCCTCGCTCCGGAGAGGGCGTGAGCACTGATGTCAAGATCCACGACGGACTTTGCGCCGCCATGCGCCGCGTACACCGAGAACCCGCCAGTGAAGCTGAAGGCGTTCAACGCGTCGCGTCCCCGGGCGAGTGATCCAACCATGCGGCGGTTTTCACGCTGGTCGAAAAAGAAGCCCGTCTTTTGTCCGTGGACAACGTCTGCTTCAAACCGCAGGCCCGTCTCCAGGAAGGTAACGACGGCGTCCCGTTTGTCTCCGAACAAAAAGGCTCCATCTTCCTTTCCAAGAATTCCTCGCGCGGCCTCCTGTATATTCCGGCTCAACCGCAGCACGATTTGCCCGGGTTTCAGTTCTTCGCGAATCAAGTCAACTGTCTCGCCGATTCGCGGCAGCCACGCGCCCGTGTAAAGCTTTAGGACGAGCGTCGTGTCATAGCGGTCGAGCACGAGGCCCGGCCAACCATCGCTTTCACCATTGATCCAGCGATGACCGGTCGTTTGTTCGTCGAACAGACCGGAGCGACGCGTGATTGCCGACCGGAATCGCTCGCGCCACCAGGCCTTGTCGAGGATCATCGGTTTGCCCGCATGCAGGACACGCAGACGAATCGGTGAATCAGGGTCAAACAAACCGATGGCAAGAAACCTGTCGTTGCGGTCATATACGACGGCGAGTTCACCGGGAGCACCCTCGCGATTCTGTTCGCGGATGCTGTCAGCGAACAGCCACGGATGGCCCGAGCGGAGCTGTCGCGCGGCATCCGGCGTGACGCGAAGCCGGAGGCGGGGAGCCCTCCGGCTTGTGTCGGAGCCGGCGCGGCCGGGCACTTTTTCATGCTTCACGTCCCGCATTGGATCAATGTTTGTAGCCTGCACTTTTCCGGTTGCCGTCTTGCGCGACAGTCGCGATTTCTTCGCGAGTCAGACGACGCCACTGACCCTTGGCCAATGTGCCGAGTCGCAACGGGCCGATGCCCACGCGCACGAGCCGCAGCACGTTGACTCCGAGCGCCGCGAGCAATCGCCGGATGTGGCGGTTCTTCCCTTCGTCGAGCACGATCTCAAGCCAGCTGTTTTTCTCACCCGTCCGGAGCATTGACGCGCGTTTCGCGCTCAACCAATCGCCATCGTCTGACACGCCTTTCTCGATTTTCTGAACCAACGCGTCGGCGGCAAGGCAATCCACCTGCACATGATAGGTCTTGGCGAGATGGGTGGCCGGATCCGTGACGCGCGCCGCCCAGGTGGTGTCGTTGGTGAACAGCAGCAATCCTTCACTCGCCTTGTCCAGCCGGCCAACCGGAAAAACTCGAGGGAGGTTTTCGTCTTCGAGGCAGGCGAACACCGTCTGGCGGCCCTTTTCGTCGGATGCGCTCGTGACCAGCCCGCGCGGTTTGTTGAGCAACAGGTAAACCTTCTGTGCTTCGCGCACGAGCCGACCCTCGACTTCGATGCGGTCCCGTCCGAGTTGCACCCCCTTTTCGGGATCGAGCTGAACGACCCCGTTGACGCGGACGCGTCCGGCTCCAATCAAAGTCCACGCCTGGCTTCGCGAGCAATGTCCAAGTTTTGACAACGCGCGGGCCAGCCCCGTCCGCCGGACGCCGCGCGCTGAAAATCGCTCTCTGTGCCGCTGGCCGGTCGTGGATCGGAACGATTTCACACGACCAGCAAACTCTGCTTGTGAATCGGAATCCAGCCCGGAAGTGGCGCGAAATCGAACTGCAACCGACTGCTCAATGCTGGTGGGCATGAGCCGGAACGTCGCCGGCGGACTCAAGGAAGGCGAGGAGATCGAAAATCTGCTGCCTCGTCAACGTGTTCAACAGCCCGAGGGGCATGAGCGACGAAGTTTGCGGCTGCCGCTGTTTGAAGTCGGACTTTTTGAGTGATTGAATAAGTGCGTCGGACGGGCCGGTCTGGATGGTCAGTGTGTCGGCGTCCTCCTTCACGATCATCCCTGTCAGTTCGTCTCCATTCGCAAGTTCGAACTGATAGTTTCGATAGCGGTCATCAATCTTCAGCGACGGTTCAAGAATCTGTCGCAGTATGTCCGCGCGATTATTGTTGTAGCGCTTGAACACGTCGGTCAACTCCGGTCCGTACGCGTAGCCTTCGCTGCCGAGCTTGTGACATTGCACGCAGGCGAGCCTGGTGAAAAACTCCCTGCCACTGGCGGCGTTTCCGTTCGCTTCGGGTTTTGCAAGGTCCGGCGCCAGATCTTCGAATTTCCATTCCGTCATCTTCTGCTCGATATGGCTCGCGAGATAGGCATCCACGTCGTTGACCACCGCCAGCGTGCCCGTCATGCGCCGCCAATGCCCCGGATAAGAACAGAGGTAGGGATATTCACCGGGCCGGGCGGGCGCCGTGAAGGCCAGCTTTGTCTGCTGGCCCGGGTCCAGGAGCTTCGTGGCGAACAGCACCTTCGGCGAATCGGGCACGTAGAGCCGCAGAAGAGCGTCCGGCTGCGGCGCCATCTTCTCCGCAATCTGACCGATCTCCTCCAACGCGCCCGGCGCGACGATCATGAAGTTATGCTGCATCGCGTCGTCGTTTTTCAAAATGATCTCCACCGGCTTGCCGGGTTCCACGACGATGAGCGTTTTGTCGTAAAGCATCTGCTCGCGAATCGTGTGAATGACAAACACGCTCGCGCCAAGCGAACGCAGCGTCTTGCCGGCTGCCCGGGCGCTGTCGGACGGCAACAACGAGGCGAGATCCGTGGCGAATTGGATGGCGTTGACTGCGTCCGGTTCAGTGCGCTGTTCCACCGGCACTGATTTCAGCCAGGCGACGAGGCTTTCAATCAACGGTTCCGCCTGCTCTTTGGGCCAGGACTTTCGCGGGAGCTGCTGGAGGCCGGCGACGCTCGCCGCGCGCTCGGTTCCCGACTTCACCAATGCGGCCAGGGTGTCGAACGTCTCCGCGTCGTGGCCGGGCACTGTGGCAATCGCGGTGATGGCCGCGCGTCGCACTTCCGGCGGATCGGCCTTGTGAAGAAGCGGTTCGATTTTTGGATAAAGCGACGCGCGCAGATTCACGTCGCGAATGAGTGGAACCGAGAGCAGCAAGTCCGCGAATTTCGCAGCGTCCGACTCAACCTGCGGCCAGGTTTTATCCGCGGACGCGTCAGCGGTCAGGCCCGCCGCGTAGCCCATCTGACGGGTCAACGGTAGTTGCGATTCGGTCGCCAGCTTTTCCAGGTCAGCCCGTTTGGCCGCGAGGCCGGTCGATTTGTTCTGGAGCAGGAGCGCAGCGAGATCGCGCAACACCGGCTCTGATTCTTCGCCTTTCTGGTCAAGCTCCTGAACGCCTTTGAGTAGTTCCGTCAACGTGTCCGTGTTGCGAATTTTGGCGAGACCTTCCAACGACTCGATCCGGTATTTTCGTTCGAGTCCCTTCCGCTCTAGGAGCGCGACATAGACGAACTCACTTCGTGGCGCTTCGATCAGTTCCTTGTTCGACAAGCGACCGAGAACGTAGGCTGCCGCGCGTGGGCTTTTCGGCAGGTTCAGTGTTTTCGCGGGCGGCTCATCGGCAGCGCGGACAGACGATAGTTCGGTTACC
Organism: Candidatus Angelobacter sp.; assembly: GCA_035607015.1. Taxonomy (NCBI): domain Bacteria; kingdom Pseudomonadati; phylum Acidobacteriota; class Terriglobia; genus Candidatus Angelobacter; species Candidatus Angelobacter sp. The sequence goes on from DATNDF010000040.1 coordinate 6,201, forward strand.
GAGACTACTGCGAAAATGGCAAGAGGCAGGAATGGAATGCTCAAAGAGGTCAGATTTGCAGTACGACCTCCGTGATAAATGAACGCGCTTAACGGCTTTGGACCCAGGCAGGAATCATGCGGAACAATCATCTTCATCAAACGGTAAATTTCCTTCATTTGACCCTGGCGGTATTGGTGACGGAGCCTCGAATCGCTTCGAATACCAGTGCTTTGCGATACACGTTTTCCGTCTCGTCGCCAGTGAGTCGCTTCCAACACCACCCCACTGGAAAGATGGTGTTGTTGCTTCCTACTGTGAGCGGGTAGGAACGCGGTCCTGCAGCCGAGTGGTCAACCGACCACGTACCGCCGTCACGTTGCCGCAGCACCTCACCAACGTAAGCACCATAGCCGGTTGCGAGACCGACAGTGCCGGGCTTAGGGTTGGCTTTGTCCACTTCCTTGGAGATGCGGCCAAGTTCCTCTTCAATGAGTTTGATGGAATCGAGCGAGTAGTCCAAATCAATACTCCTGTCAGCCTTGACCCACTTCGTGGTCTCGTTCGCGAAATACACCATCATTTCTTCGGTACTGCTAAACTTCGGTGACGCCGTGCCGTAAACTTTCTCAACTGTGAACAGCATTAACCCCAGGACGACGAATGAACCGACCACTGTGCCCAAACCGATGCCCCACCACGAACGCAACCGCTCGAAGCGTGAAGCGGCAGCCCCAAGTATCAACGCAGTGATAACCCAGGCAACGACGAGCACGACGAAATTGCGCGGTGGATAGGTGGACCAATGACCAGAGTGACGCGACACCATCTTAAGAGCAACAGCGGCGAACCAGACGCCACCGACTGTGAATGTTCGGAGGAATGGGCTGGAAATACTCATCGCGTGAAATGCAGCCCGGTTCGCCACTATTTCGTAAATTTATCAAGCTGCTTCATGGTCTGGTCGAGGCAGTATTTGATGTAGTAATCCGGTTTGTTCGGGTCGGCTTCCTTGTCGAGCACTGCCAGCGCGACGTCCGCCGCTTTGCCGGTCTTGAAGAAACTGCAGGCGCGCACGGCTTCGACGCGGACACGCGGGCTGTCGTCCTTCGCCTGCGCTTCGAGCAACGCGAGCGGGTCTTTGACGCGATCGCGCCAGTAGCAAAGGACGCGCGTGGCGGCGGCACGGACGTGATAATCCGGCGAACGCAATTCGCGTTTGAGCAGGTCTTCGTCCACAACGTTCATCCATTGATGAACCCAGAGCGCTTCCAGCATCTCGTGTTCGAAGTTCTTGTCTTTCGCATCGAGTTTCGCGATCCACCGTTTCAAGGCCGGGATGACTTCGCCGCGATCGTGCTTGCCCAGTTCAATCTTCGCGCGGGTGCGCACGTTGTTTTCCGGTTCCTTGAGCAGGTCGAGCAGTTTGTCCACGGGCTGGCCGTCAATCTTCGCCGGCTTGAGCAGCGGACGGCCTTCATACGTGATGCGGTAGATGCGGCCATGCACGTGGTCGCGGTGCGGGTCGCGGATGTGATGCTGCATGTGGCCAATGAGTTGATTGGACCAGTCGAGAAAATAAATCG
>DATNDF010000041.1 GCA_035607015.1 Candidatus Angelobacter sp.
CGCCAACAAAGCCGACGCCGAAGGGGCCAAAAAGAAACTTGAAGAGGCCGGCGCAAAGGTCGAGGTCAAGTAGCTTTATCGCATCAAGGGCGGCGGGTCTTCCCGCCGCCCGTTTTGTCCGACTGAAAAAGCGCGTTGAAACAAATCCCGAACGGATCGGGCAAACGGTATCATTAAAGTTTTTGCCGCCGGTTCCTGCAAGTTGCCAGGAGCCTACGGCATCGTGTCATTTAAAGCAAAAAAACGGTCCGGCCTGGCGCCGGCCAAAAACCAGAGGTCAAAATGCCATCGCGAGCAGCAGAACGTATTAACTTCGGCAAGATCAAAGAAGTCATTGCACCGCCCAACCTGATCGAAATCCAGGTTGATTCGTACCACGAATTCCTTCAGGCGGGCGTGGCTGCTTCCAGGCGGAAGAACCTGGGACTGCAAGCCGTTTTTACCGAAGTCTTCCCGATAGAGAGCTACGATGGGAAGATCAAGCTGGACTATCACAGTTACGAGATTGGCGAGCCAAAACTCGACTGGCTTGAATGCCTGCGCGAAGGGATCACCTATGGCGCCCCCTTGCACGTGACATTCCACCTAAAGGACGAAAAGGGGACAAAGGAGGAAACGGTTTTCATGGGAGAACTGCCCCTTATGACGCCGCAGGGCACGTTTGTCATCAACGGCGCCGAGCGCGTCATCGTGAGCCAGCTGCATCGCTCGCCGGGTTTGGCGTTTGAGAAAACCATTCATCCGAATGGCAAGGAACTGTTTTCCTTCCGTATCATACCGGATCGCGGTTCCTGGTACGAGGCGCAGTTCGACACGAGTGATTTGCTCTACGTCTATCTGGACCGCAAGAAGCGCCGGAGGAAATTCTTGACCACGACTTTTTTCCGCGCGCTCGGCTACAGTTCGGATGCGGACGTGCTGAAACTCTTCTACGACATTGAGGAACTGACGGTGAAGGCCGCGGAAAACCTGGATGATATTCAGAACAAGGTCCTCATTGAGGACGCGGTCGATCAGGAGAAGGGGATCGCTGTGGCCCGTGCGTTTGAACCACTGTCAAAGGCGGTGGTCAAGCAGATCGCCGAACTGGGGGTGAACAAGATCCGCGTCGTGGACACAACCGTGGACGATGGGATCATCATCAAATGCCTCAAGAAAGATCCCGCGAAGAACGAGGAAGAAGCGTTGAAGGACATCTATCGCCGGTTGCGCCCGGGAGATCCGCCGACGGCGGCCAATGCGCGCGCCTTGATTAAGCGCCTGTTTTTCGACCCGAAACGCTACGACCTTGGCCGTGTCGGTCGCTACAAGATCAACCAAAAACTGGGTTTGAAAGACAGCGATTCACGCATTCTGACCAAGGAAGACCTTGTCGCCGCCACAAAATACCTGCTGCGTCTGAAAAAGGGCGACGGAAGTCTGGACGATATCGACCATTTGGGCAGCCGCCGCATCCGTACTGTCGGCGAACTGCTTGCCAACCAGTGCCGGGTGGGTCTGGCCCGGACCGAGCGGTTGGTCAAGGAACGCATGACGCTCTTTGATCAAGGAGTGGAAGCGATGACGCCACAGAAACTGATCAACCCGAAGGCTCTTTCGGCAGTGGTGCGGGATTTCTTCGGGCGCAGCCAGCTTTCGCAGTTCATGGACCAGATCAACCCGCTGGCAGAGTTGACGCACAAACGCCGCCTCTCGGCGCTCGGGCCGGGCGGTCTGTCGCGTGATCGCGCGGGATTCGAGGTGCGGGACGTGCATCCGTCGCACTACGGCCGCATTTGCCCGGTGGAGACCCCGGAAGGTCCAAACATCGGTCTAATCGCGTCGCTGGCCACTTTCGCTCGGGTCAACGATTTCGGTTTTATTGAGACGCCCTACCGCAAGGTCGAGAAGGGGCGTGTCACCGGGCACATCGATTACCTGACGGCGGATCGCGAGGAGGCCTTTATTGTGGCGCAGGCGAACGCGCCGATTGATGAGCGGGGCAATTTTACGACCGACCGGGTGACCTGCCGGTGTAAAAGTGACTTCATTGATGTCGAGCCGGCGCGCGTGGATTATATGGATGTCTCACCGAAGCAGCTTGTATCGGTGGCGGCCGGCCTGATCCCATTTCTCGAACACGACGACGCCAACCGGGCTTTGATGGGATCCAACATGCAGCGGCAGGCGGTCCCGCTGATCGTCACGGAGGCCCCGCTGGTCGCAACCGGTCTGGAAGATCGCGTGGCTCGCGATTCGCGCGCGGTCATTGTCGCCGAGGAAGGCGGCAAGGTGGCTTCAGTCACCGGCAGCCAGATTATCATTACCAAGGATGGCAAACTGCCCGAGGGGAAGAAGAAGATCAGACACGCTCCCGAAGAAGACACCTACGTCTATAGTATCCGGAAGTTCATGCGCTCGAATGCGGCCACTTGCATCAATCAAAAAATCCTCGTGGAACGCAACGACACGGTGAAAAAGGGTCAGGTCATCGCCGACGGGCCGTGCACGGCAGGTGGCGAACTCGCGCTCGGGCGTAATGTACTGTGCGCTTTCATGCCGTGGAACGGATACAATTTTGAAGACGCCATCCTGATCAGCGAACGAATCGTCAAGGACGATGTCTTCACATCGATCCACATTGACGAGTTTGAGGTCAGCGCCCGCGACACCAAGCTTGGGCCCGAGGAAATTACGCGTGACATACCGAATCTGGGCGAGGAAGCGTTGAAAAACCTCGGACTGGACGGTGTCATCCGCATCGGTGCCGAAGTCAAACCCGGCGACATCCTCGTCGGCAAGATCACACCCAAGAGCGAAACGGAACTGGCGCCAGAGGAACGTTTGTTGCGCGCCATTTTCGGCGAAAAAGCTGCCGACGTGAAGGATACTTCGCTAAAGGTTCCGTCCGGCACGTACGGCATCGTGATGGACGTAAAAGTCTCCGCCAAAAAGGAGTCGGAGAAGAGCAGTTCCAGGGTCTCGGCAGGTGAGGCCAAGAAGCACGCCAAGCAGATTGAAGAAGAGTACAAAAGCAAAACCGAGGAGCTGCGCGAACAGTTAACCGAGGCGTTGAGCAATATCCTGCTTGGCGAAAAGATTCCGCTCGATGTGGTCAACTCCGAGACCGGCGAAATCATCATCCCGGCGAACCGCAAGATCACCAAGACGCTGCTGCGAAAGCTTGCGCAGGTCTATGACCGCATCGAGATCGACCCTTCGCCGATTCGCAACAAAATCAACGAGATCATCGGGAGCTTCAAAAAGAAATTTGATGATTTGCAAATGCAACATGACGAGGAGATGGAGCGCGTCGAGGCCGGCGACGAGGTTGATACCGGCATCATCAAGTCGGTGAAGGTTTACATCGCCTCAAAGCGCAAGCTGTCCGTCGGCGACAAGATGGCCGGCCGCCACGGCAACAAGGGCGTCGTGGCCAAGATCGTGTCAGAAGAAGACATGCCGTTCCTCGCCAACGGAACCCCCGTGGATATTGTATTGAACCCGCTGGGTGTGCCGTCGCGTATGAACGTTGGCCAGGTCCTCGAGACACACCTGGGCTGGGCAGCCAAACTACTGGGTCTGCGTTTTGCCACGCCCGTGTTCGACGGCATCAAAGAAAAAGAGATCCGCAATTATCTCAAGGAGGCCAAACTGCCGGACAACGGCAAAACCCACCTGTACGACGGCCGCACGGGCGAGCCGTTCGATCAGGAGATTGTCGTCGGTTTCATCTACATGATGAAGCTCGGGCACCTGGTCGCAGACAAGATTCACGCCCGAGCCGTGGGCCCGTATTCGCTCGTGACCCAGCAGCCGCTGGGCGGCAAGGCGCAATACGGCGGCCAGCGTTTCGGCGAAATGGAGGTCTGGGCGATGGAAGCCTACGGTGCCGCCTACACGTTGCAGGAATTGCTGACTGTGAAATCGGACGATGTGCAGGGGCGCACCCGGATCTACGAAAGCATCGTCAAGGGCGATAACGCGCTGGAGGCTGGCGTACCCGAATCCTTCAACGTCCTCGTAAAGGAAATGCAGTCGCTGGGCCTGGATGTGAAAGTCGGCTACTCCAACCCGGTGGAACAACCGGCTCAAATCCCGACGCTGGCCGCTCTCGGCTGAAATACTGAACGCGTAACTGTCGCCACACCTACAAGAATATGATTAGCACCAAAGAATCCGCGCGCGAGTTGCTGGGACTGGAAACGGTCAATCTGGTGGATTACGTCGGCATCTGCGTCGCTTCCCCCGAAGCGATCCGCTCCTGGTCGAAGGGGGAGGTCAAGAATCCGGAGACGATCAATTACCGTACGTTCAAGCCGGAAAAGGGAGGGTTGTTTTGTGAGCGTATTTTCGGCCCCGTGAAGGACTGGGAATGTTCCTGTGGCAAATACAAACGCATCAAGCACCGCGGCGTGGTCTGTGACCGGTGCGGTGTCGAGGTCACACTCTCGCGCGTCCGCCGGGAGCGCATGGGTCACATCGAACTGGCCGTGCCGGTGTCGCACATCTGGTTTTTCAAATGCATGCCATCGCGCATCGGTTTGATGCTCGACATGACGGCGCGAAATCTGGAACGCGTCATTTATTACGAGGATTACCTCGTCATTGATCCAGGCAACACGCCGCTGAAGCAGCACCAGTTGCTCAGCGAAATGGAGTACCGCGAGGCCCGCCAGACCTACGGGGCGGACGCGTTCGTGGCCAAGATGGGGGCCGAGGCGGTGCGCGAAGCGCTGTCGCGAGTGGACCTGCACAAGCAGATCGAGCAACTGCAGGTGGCGATGACCGAGACCAAGAGCAAACAGATCCGCAAGAAAATAGCCAAGCGAATCAAACTCTTTCAGGGCTTCGTTGGTTCCAAGAGCCGGCCGGAATGGATGATCTTGATCGTGTTACAGGTGATTCCGCCCGATCTTCGTCCCCTGGTGCCGCTGGAAGGCGGCCGGTTTGCGACGTCGGACCTGAACGATCTGTATCGTCGGGTCATCAACCGCAACAATCGGTTGAAGAACCTGCTTCAGCTCAAGACACCGGAAGTCATCATCCGCAACGAAAAGCGCATGTTGCAAGAGGCGGTGGACGCGTTGTTTGATAACGGACGCCATGGTCGCGCCGTCACCGGCGCGGGCAATCGGCCTTTGAAATCGCTCAGCGACATGCTCAAGGGCAAAAGCGGGCGCTTCCGCCAGAATCTGCTGGGGAAACGCGTGGATTACTCGGGGCGTTCGGTCATTGTGATAGGGCCGGAATTGAAACTCAGCCAATGCGGTTTGCCAAAAAAGATGGCCCTTGTCCTGTTTGAGCCCTTCATCATCCGCCGGCTCAAGGAACTGGGTTATGTCCATACCGTGCGTTCGGCAAAAAAAATGATTGAGCGCCAGTCGCCCGAAGTGTGGGACATTCTCGAAGAAGTCACGAAAGGCCACGCGGTGTTGCTCAATCGTGCGCCCACGCTGCACCGTCTGTCGGTGCAGGCGTTCGAGCCGGTGCTCATCGAGGGCGAAGCGATCCGCATCCATCCGCTGGTCTGCACGGCGTACAATGCCGACTTCGACGGCGATCAGATGGCGGTGCACGTCCCGTTGTCTGTCGAAGCGCAGCTGGAGGCACGGTTGTTGATGATGGCGCCTTTGAATATTTTCAGCCCGTCGAGCGGCAAGCCAATCATGACGCCGACGCAGGACATCACGCTCGGGTGCTATTATCTGACGGCGGAACCGCGGGCGGCGCGGGATTCCAAACACCGGCTCATGCTGTTCGCGTCGAAGGACGAGGTCGTTTTCGCGCACGCGGACGGCGCGGTCAGAACTCACGATCGGATTCTGCTGGCGAATCCGGACCTCGGGCGAAAGTCGGTCTATGGCGACGCGGTGAAGAAGGTGATCGAGACGACCGTGGGCCGCGTGATCTTCAGCGAAATCTGGCCGGAGGAGCTTGGATTTCCGAACAAGGTCGTGGGCAAGGGCCAGTTGGGCGACCTGATCTGGAACTGTTACAAGTTCTGCGGCCACGAAAAGACCGTGCTGACGCTCGACAGGCTGAAAGAGCTGGGCTTTTACGAGGCGACGCGCGCGGGTGTTTCCATCGGCATCGACGACATGATCATTCCGAAGGAGAAAACACAGGAAATCGAAGCGGCGCAAAAGCAGATTTCCGATGTGGAAAAACAATACCGCAAGGGCGTGATCACACCTGGTGAGCGCTACAACAAGATCATCGACATCTGGACGCACTGCACCGACCAGATCGCGAACGTCATGTTGAAGACGCTCGACAATAATCAGGGCAAGCGGGAGTACAACCCGGTCTGGCTGATGGTGGACTCGGGTGCGCGCGGCAACAAAGCGCAGGTGCGCCAGCTGGCCGGCGTGCGCGGTTTGATGGCCAAACCCTCCGGCGACATCATTGAGAAGCCGATTCTCTCAAACTTTCGCGAGGGTCTGACCGTGCTCGAATACTTCATTTCGACGCACGGCGCGCGCAAGGGTCTGGCCGATACGGCGCTCAAGACCGCCGATTCCGGTTACATGACACGCAAGCTCGTGGACGTGGCGCAGGACGTCATCATCCGCGAGAATGACTGCGGCACTTCCAACGGCATCTGGGTGCAGCCGATTTACGAAGGCGAGGACGAAGTGGTCAAATTGAGCGAACGTCTGGTTGGCCGCTTCGCCTGCGATGAGATCGCGGATCCGCGCGATTCGAAGAGGAAGCTGATCAAAGCCAACGAAGAGATCGACGAGGTCAAGGCAAAGGAAATCGAAAAGGCGGGGATCGAAAAAGTGCGCATCCGCTCGGTGCTCACCTGCGAAAGCAAGCACGGTGTTTGCATCGCCTGCTATGGCCGCAATCTGGCGACGGGCGGCCTGGTCAAACTCGGCGAAGCGGTCGGCATCATTGCGGCCCAGTCCATCGGCGAGCCGGGAACCCAACTGACCATGCGGACGTTCCATATCGGTGGAACGGCGTCGCAGGTGTTCAAACAGCCCCAGATCAAGGCCAAGTACGACGGCGCCATCCGCTACAACGATTTGCGGCTGGTCGAGCTGGAGGACGGCAACAACATCGTGTTGAACAAAAACGGCTCGATTTCCGTTCTGGCCGAGGATGGCCGCGAACTTGAAACGCACAACGTCGTGATCGGCTCTGTCATCGCGGCTGTGGATGGGGGCAAGGTCAAGAAAGGCGAGACCTTTGTCCAGTGGGATCCGTATAACGTGCCGATTCTTTCGGAGAAGGCGGGGCGGATCAAATTCCACGACATCATTGAAGGTGTGACGATGAAACAGGAAATGGACGAGACCACCGGCCAGGAAGCCATGGTCATCATCGAACACAAGGAGGACCTGCACCCGCAGATCATCATCAGCGATGAGAAGGGAGAAGTGACGGCAAACTACCCGATCCCCTCGGGCGCACACATTGTTGTGAATGAGGGTGACAAGATTGTCGCGGGCACGCTGCTGGCAAAGACGCCGCGCAAGACATCGAAGACCAAGGACATTACCGGTGGGCTGCCGCGGGTGGCCGAACTCTTCGAGGCCCGCCGGCCCAAGGACGCCGCCGAAATCTCCAAGATTGACGGAATCGTGGACTTCGGCGCCAGCGTTCGGGGCAAACGCTGCATTCTCATCAAAGATCCGCAGACGGCTGTGGAGGAAGAACACCTCATCCCCATCGGCAAGCACGTGATTGTTTTCAAGGGCGACTACGTGAAGAAAGGTCAGCAGTTGACCGAGGGTCCGGTTGTTCCGCACGAGATCCTCGACGTCTGCGGCCCGCAAGAATTGCAGGAGCATCTTGTCAACGAAGTGCAGGAGGTGTATCGACTGCAGGGCGTCACGATCAACGACAAGCACATTGAAATCATCGTGCGCCAGATGCTGCGCAAGGTGCGGATCACCGAGCCAGGCGACACGACGTTTCTATGGGGCGAGCAGGTGGACAAGATCGCGTTTGAAAACGAGAACGAGCGCGTCGAAAAAATGGGCGGCAAACCGGCCGAGGCGCAGCCGGTGCTGCTTGGCATTACAAAGGCCTCACTTGAGACGGAGAGTTTTCTGAGCGCGGCGTCGTTCCAGGACACCACGCGCGTCCTCACGGAAGCCGCGAGCATGGGCAAGGTTGATTACCTGCGGGGTTTCAAGGAGAATGTGATCATGGGCCATATTATTCCCGCAGGCACGGGATTCGACCTGCACCGAAAGGTGGCGTTGAAGCCTCTGGTGGAACCGCTGCCGGCCGAGGAACCTGCGCCGCTGGTAACCGAACCTCTGGCCGGTTGATAGCGGACAAACAGGCGCGCCGAAAAAATCAAATATTTGTTGCAACGAAAAAGTCGTTTGCTATCATCCGCACTCCGTTTCTTCAGAGGGCGCGGGGATGAGTAAAAACGGGTCTGATAACGGGTTAGCTGCGATGCCGACAATCAATCAACTCGTCCGCAGAGGGCGAAACAAATTAAAGTACAAGTCCAAGTCACCAGCCTTGGAACTGGCGCCTTTTCGTCGCGGGGTTTGTCTGCAGGTGATGACGCGCACCCCCAAAAAACCGAATTCGGCCATGCGCAAGGTCGCCAAAGTTCGGCTAACGAATGGCTACGAAGTCATCGCTTACATACCCGACGAAGGGCATAATTTACAGGAGCACTCGATTGTGCTGGTCCGCGGCGGTCGGGTGAAGGATCTGCCGGGTGTGCGCTACCATATCGTGCGCGGGACGCTCGACGCGGCGGGAGTGGAAAAGCGGCGGGTCAGCCGTTCAAAATACGGGGTAAAACGTCCGAAGGTAGGCAAGCCCGCGGCGGCCGCGGCGCCCGCGGCCGCGGCGAATTGATTTTCTATGTCCCGACGACGTCAAGCAACCAAACGACCGCTGGTGGAGGACTCCAAATTCCACAGCACACTGGTCTCGCGTCTCGTCAGCACGGTCATGATGTGCGGCAAGAAAAGTCTCGCACAACGCATCGTTTACGGCGCGTTCGACCAGATCGCTGAAAAGAATCCGAACGGCAATCCGCTGGAGATTTTGCAGAGAGCAGTCGACAACGTGAAACCGAGACTGGAAGTGAAGGCGCGCCGCGTCGGGGGCGCAACTTATCAGGTCCCACTGGAAGTGCCGGGCGACCGGCAGTTATCGCTGGCGATGAGGTGGCTCGTCGATCTGGCGGATGCGCGCAAGGGCATCCCGATGAGGGAGGCTTTGGCCGCGGAGATACTGGACGCGTATCAGGGACAGGGCAACGCCATCCGCAAGCGTGATGAAGTGCACAAGATGGCGCAGGCGAACAAGGCATTCGCACATTTTCGCTGGTAGACAGCCTCAGAGTAAAGCGCGCCCCGAAGGCCGAAGCAAATCGGGGCGTTTTTATTCTCCGAAAGTTTAGATGGAAGCCATAATGGACAAACCGAAATCAGTGAACTCGCCGAAGCGGCAGTACACGATGGAATGCACCCGCAACATCGGGATTGCAGCGCACATTGATGCCGGGAAGACGACGACCACGGAGCGGATCCTCTTTTACACCGGTCTGATCCACAAGATTGGCGATGTGGACGACGGAAATACCGTCACTGACTGGATGGAGCAGGAGCGGGAACGGGGTATTACCATCACGTCCGCCGCGGTAACCTGTTTCTGGACGCAAAAGAAAGAGGAGGGAATGGCGAAAGCCTTCGCCGGCGTCGGGCATCGGATCAACATCATTGATACGCCGGGGCACGTGGATTTTACCGCGGAAGTCGAGCGCTCCATGCGCGTGCTGGATGGCGCAGTGGCTGTGTTCTGCGGCGTCGCAGGGGTGCAACCCCAGTCCGAGACGGTCTGGCGGCAGGCGACCAAGTACAAGGTGCCGCGCATCGCCTTCGTCAACAAAATGGACCGGACGGGCGCCAACTTCGAAAATGCGCTGAACGACATGCGGAAAAAACTCGGGGCTTATGCTTTTCCGATTTATCTTCCGATCGGCGCCGAAGACAAGTTTGAAGGTGTTATCGACGTAGTGAATCAGAAGGCGATTGTCTGGGGACCGGGCGACGTTGCAAATGAGGGACTCAAGTACGAGGTGAAGGAGATACCGGGCCACCTGAAAGAGAAGGCAAAAGACGCGCTGACCGAGCTCATCGACGCGGTTTCCAACAAGGACGACGCGATTGCCGAACTCGTGATCGAGGAAAAACCAATCGAGCCGCTGGTGCTGAAGGCCGCCATTCGCCGCCTGACGTGCCGGATCGAATTGGTTCCGGTGCTGTGCGGTTCGGCATTCAAGAAAAAAGGTGTGCAGCCGCTGCTTGACGCGGTGGTGGACTATCTTCCGAGTCCGTTGGACGTTCCGCCCGCGGAAGGACACGAGCCGGGAACCGAGAACGTGGTGACAGTGGAGGCCAGTGATGACAACAAGTTTTGTTCCCTTGCGTTCAAGCTTTGGACGGACACTTATGCAGGGAAGCTGGTTTTCTTCCGGGTGTATTCCGGCCAGCTCAGCAAGGGCGACACGATTTATAATCCGCGCAGCCGCAAACGCGAACGCGTCAGCCGGTTGATGATCATTCAGGGAAGCGAGCGGAAGGACGTCGAGCAGGTTTTCGCGGGCGATATTGCGGCGCTGGTTGGCTTGCGCAACATCTGGACTGGCGACACGCTTTGCGACGAGGACTTTGATGTGGCGCTCGAACCTCCTACGTTCCCTGAACCGGTCATCAGCATGGCAGTCGAGCCGAAGACCAGGGCGGATCGCGACAAGATGGGCGAAGGTCTCCAGCGTCTGGCCGAAGAAGATCCGACGTTTCGCTGCTTCACCAACGAGGAGACCGGCCAGTTGATCATTGCCGGCATGGGCGAACTTCACCTGGAGATCATTCGCGACCGTTTGTTCCGCGAATTCAAAGTGGATGCCAGTGCGGGCGCTCCGCAAATCGCTTATCGCGAAACAATCACCAAAGAGGCCGAAGGGGAAGGCAAATTCATACGGCAATCCGGTGGTCGCGGCCAATATGGCCACGCCCTCGTCGAGGTTCAACCCAATGAAAAGGGAAAGGGCGTCGAAATCGAAAACAAGATTGTGGGCGGCGCGATCCCGAAGGAATACATCCCCGCGGTTATCGATGGAATCGAGGAGGCCATTCGGGGCGGCGTTTATGCCGGTTACCAGGTCATCGACATCAAGGTGCAGATCGTCGACGGCACGTTTCATGAAGTGGATTCGAATGAGCTGGCGTTCAAGATGGCCGGCATTTTTGCATTGAAGGACGCGTTCAAGAAGGCAAACCCGATCCTGCTCGAGCCGATCATGAAAGTTGAGGTCACGACACCGGACGAATATCAGGGCGATTTGCTGGGTGACATTAACCGGCGACGTGGCACCATCACCGGTATCGAAGCAAAGAGCGGGCAGACCATCCTGAACGCCGAGGTTCCGCTGGCGGAAATGTTTGGTTATGCGACCGCCATTCGTTCGCTCTCGAAGGGCCGGGCCTCCTATTCGATGGAACCGCTCACGTTTGAGCAGGTGCCGAACAGCATCCTGGCGACCATTTTGGACAGCGGGAAAAACAAACCGCCACCGCGCAGTTAACAGAAAACCCGGTTATTTGTTCTTTGTATGGCTGGACAACGCATTCGCATTCGACTGAAGGCTTACGACCACCGTGTCATCGACCAGTCGGCCCATGAAATCGTGGAGACGGTCAAGCGCACCGGCGCACGAGTGGCCGGTCCCATTCCCTTGCCGACCCGTGTTGAGCGGTTCACGGTTGGCCGTTCGCCACACGCGGACAAGAAATCCCAGGAGACTTTTGAGCAGCGTACGCACAAGCGGTTGCTGGACATCATCGACCCCACTGCCAAGACGGTGGACGAATTGAAGAAATTGAACCTGCCGGCAGGCGTGGACATCACCATCAAGATTTAGGTTTATGCTAGGTTTAATCGGAAAAAAGCTCGGGCAGACCAGCGTTTATGACGCGCAGGGGAATATTGTTCCCGTGACGGTGGTGCTGGCCGGTCCCAACCGCGTGATCCAATGCAAGACGGTAGATACCGATGGCTATAAATCTGTCCAGCTCGGATTCGATGATCAGAAGGAGTCGCGCCTGGCCAAACCGTTGAACGGGCATTTGAAGAAATTCAACGCCTCGCCGGTCAAGCGCATTCGCGAATTCCGTGATTTCTCGCTGGAAGTCAAGCCGGGGGACGTTGTCGGTGTCAGCATTTTCGCGCAGGGCGATTACGTTGACGCGATAGGCGTCACCAAGGGGCGCGGTTTCGAAGGCGTTGTGAAGCGGCATCACTTTCGGGGTGGCGACAGCACCCACGGCGCGAAAGGCTGGCATCGGCGCAGCGGCGCGATCGGCTGCCGCCTGTTTCCCGGCACCGTGCGGCGCGGGTTGAAAATGCCGGGCCACATGGGACAAGTGCGCCGGACAACGCAAAACCTGCGAATCGTTCAGGTCCGCGAAACGGAAAATATTTTGTTGATCAAAGGCGCGGTGCCTGGTGCCAAAGGCGACTACGTGATCATCCGCGAGTCGAAGAAATATCCGAAGAATGCGGCGGCCGTGAAAAAGTGACGGCTCATGAAGCTTACAATCAAAGACATCAAGGGCCAGAGCCAGGGAGAGCTGGAAGTAAAATTTCCACTCATCGAGAACGGCAAGGGCACGCAAGCCGTGCATGACTCGGTGGTCGCCTACCTCGCGAACCGGCGGATGGGCACGGCCTGCACCAAGACGATGGGCGAAGTGGCCGGTACCGGCAAGAAGCCCTGGCGGCAAAAGGGCACCGGGCGCGCGCGCGCCGGTTCGTTCGCGTCGCCCCTGTGGCGCGGCGGCGGCGTCGTCTTCGGGCCGAAGCCGCGTGATTTCGGGAAAAAAGTTTCGCGGACCACGAAACTACTGGCGCTCCGCAAGGCGTTGAGCGAACGCCTGAAGTCGGGCGACGTGGTGGTGGTTGACGACATCAAGTTGAATTCGCCGAAGACGAAGGAGTTTATGGGGATGCTGAGCGCGTTGAAAATGGAGGGCACGACGCTGGTAATCGCACCGGTGCAGGACAGAAACCTCGCACTCGCTTCGCGGAACGTGCTGCGCGTCGAACTGGCCACCAGCGATTCATTAAACACGTATCAGGTGCTGCGCCATGACAAATTGCTGTTCACCCGCGGAGCCTTTGAAAAGATCGAACAACGTTTAGCCGGGTAGGCGTCCATGAATTCTTTTGAGATCATCAAGACAGTGCGCCTGACGGAAAAGGGCACGACGCAGTCCGAGAAGTTCAACCAATACACCGTCGTCGCCGACCGGCGCGCGAACAAAATCCAGATCCGCCAGGCGGTGCAGGAATTGTTCAAGGTCAAGGTGGTTGATGTGAGCACGATGAACGTGCGCGGCAAACATCGCCGTCAGCGTACCCTTCAAGCCGGAAAGGCGCCGGACTGGAAAAAGGCCATCGTGACGTTGAAGGAAGGGGACAAAATCGTCCTCACATAGCGCTTTCAGACTATGCCTGTTAAAACTTTCAGACCGCTGACCCCGTCCACGCGATATATCACCGTCTCGGACTACGGTGACATCACGAAGACCCGTCCGGAGAAGAACCTGGTCATCACGCGCAAGAAGACTGGCGGCCGCAACACCTACGGGCGGGTCACTGCGCGCGGTATCGGCGGCGGCCACAAACAAAAGATACGGCTTGTGGATTTTAAACGCGACAAGCGCGGTGTGGAGGCCAAAGTGACCGCCATCGAGTACGATCCGATTCGGACCGCGCGCCTCGCGTTGCTGGAATACAACGACGGAGAGAAACGGTACATTATTGCGCCGAATGGCATTCGGGTTGGTGTGAAGCTTCGGAGCGGGCCGGATGCTCCACCCGAGCCGGGCAACAGCCTTCCCCTGAAATCCATTCCGGTCGGACTCTCGATTCATAACATCGAACTGACGCCGGGGCGGGGCGGACAAATCGTTCGTTCGGCAGGCGGCGCGGCCACCTTGATGTCGCGTGACGAGGGTTACGCGCAGGTTCGGCTGCCGTCCGGTGAAATACGCCGGATTCACGAGGATTGTTACGCAACCGTCGGTCAGGTCGGAAATCTGGAGCATGAGAATGTGGTTCTGGGCAAGGCCGGCCGGTCCCGACACCGGGGCATTCGTCCGATCAACCGGGGCGTGTCGCGAAACCCGGTGGACCACCCAAACGGGGGTGGCGCGGGCAAATCCAAAAGCGGCGGCGGCTGGCAGCAGCTGACTTCACCGTGGGGCTTGCTGGCCAAGGGCTACCGCACGCGGCACAAACGCAAGCTTTCAAACCGTTTCATTGTGGTGCGGCGCGATGGCCGGCCGATGAAACAGAAATAATCTCTATGGGACGCTCGATAAAAAAAGGCCCGTTTGTTGACCATCACTTGATGGAGAAAATCCAGAAAGCGAAGGAGACAAAGTCGAAGACGCCAATCAAAACATGGTCGCGCCGTTCAATGATCACGCCCGATTTCGTCGGGCTGACGTTCAACGTACACAATGGCAAGATGTTCAATCCTGTGTTCGTGACGGAAAACATGGTGGGACACCGTCTCGGCGAATTCTCGTTGACGCGTATTTTCAAGAAACACGGCGCTCATACGGCAAAGGCCGAGGCGAAATAGCTTATGGAAGTTCAGGCCATCACCCGCAACGTGCGCATGTCGGCGCAGAAGATGCGCGAGGTCGTGCGTCAGATTCAGGGCATGAACGCCGTGCAGGCGCAGGCGGTGCTGGCCGTCGTACCGCGCAAGTCCGCACGTTTTGTTGCCAAGACGCTCAAATCCGCCATCGCCAATGCTGAAAACAACAAAGGCTTGAAGGCGGAAGCACTGCGCGTCAAGGAGGCGCTGGCTCAGACGGCAACAACGATGCGGCGTTTTACGCCCAAGGCGCGGGGTTCCGCGGGACCGATTCTGAAGCGGAACTGCCATGTCAAGATTGTCTTGTCGGATAACTGATTACTATGGGACAGAAGACCAACCCAACCGGACTGCGAATCGCCGTCAACAAAGACTGGCGCTCAAAGTGGTATGCCGAAAAAAAAGAATTCGGCAAACTGCTGGCCGAAGACCGCCGGATCCGGGACATCTTGAAAAAGAAACTGGAATCGGCCTCGGTGCCGAAAATCCAGATCGAGCGTGCGGCGACCCGTTGCCGTATCACCATTTTTACGGCCCGGCCCGGCGTTGTCATTGGCCGCAAAGGCGCGGAAATCGACAAGATCAAGGAGGAATTGAGCCGGATGACGGGCAAGGAGATCTTCGTTGATATTTCGGAAATCAAGACCCCGGAGCTTGATGCCCAGTTGGTGGCGGAGAACGTTGCCTTGCAGTTGGAGCGGCGTATCTCGTTTCGGCGTGCGATGAAAAAAGCGGTCCAGACCGCGATGGATTTCGGAGCCGACGGGATCAAGATACGGTGTGCGGGCCGTTTGGGTGGCGCGGAACTGGCGCGCACGGAAATGTACCACGAGGGACGCGTACCGTTGCATACGTTGCGCGCGAACATTGACTACGGTTTTGCCGAGGCGAGCACGGTGTATGGCAAACTGGGGGTCAAGTGCTGGATTTGCAGGGGCGAGACGAAAGTGGAACGTGGAAACAAGACCCTCGGCGCAAGCGCGGCGCCGTCGAACTGAACCTGATCTGCGCGAGGTTTTTTATGCCGTTGATGCCTGAAAGAGTGAAGTATCGGAAGATGCAACGCGGTCATCGCACCGGGATCGCGTCCCGTTGCAACACCGTGGCCTTTGGTGAATACGGATTGCAGGCGCTGGAGCGTTGCTGGATGGACACGAAGCAAATCGAGGCCGCGCGTGTGGCGATCACGCGTTTTATGAAGCGGCGTGGCAAGGTCTGGCTGCGTGTGTTTCCCGACAAGTCGATCACGAAGAAGCCGCTGGAAGTGCGCATGGGCACGGGTAAAGGCGGCGTGGAATCGTGGGTGGCGGTGATCCGTCCGGCGAATGTTTTGTTCGAAGTGGACGGCGTCACGGAGGCCGTGGCGCGTGAGTCCATGCGCCTGGCATCGGCAAAGATGCCGATCAAGACAAGATTTATTTCCCGCCACAAGTTGGGATAAGCGGAAACGTGGAACGATGAAAATGTCCGACCCGAAAATCAAAGATGGGACACTGGTCGAATTGACGGCCTTGAGCCGGGAATTGCGGCAGGAGATGTTCAACCTCCGGTTGCAGCAGGCGAGCGCACAGTTGGAAAAACCGGCCCGGTTGCGGCTCTTGCGCCGTGACATCGCACGCATTGAAACCCGTATTTCGCAACTGCGCCGCAAAGCCGCCTGATTTTTTATGTCCGAGACAAATTTACATCGTGGTCATCGAAAAGAGCGCGTCGGAGAGGTCGTTTCCGACAAAATGGACAAGACGATCGTAGTCCGCGTGGAGCGCCGATTTCGCCATCCGAGATTCAAGAAAGTGGTGACAGCTTACAGCAAGTTTTACGCACACGATGAGAAGAACGACGCCAGGGTCGGCGACCGCGTTCGCATTCAGGAGACGCGGCCCTTGTCGAAGTCCAAGTGCTGGCGGCTGGTCGAGATTGTCGAACGCAACGAAGAGCCGGCGACAGTAACGGGCTAAAACGAAGATCTTTTATGCTTCAGATTCGATCTATTTTGGATGTTGCCGACAACTCGGGCGCAAAACGCGCTGCGGCCATCGGTGTCATCGGGCGCAATCAGCGTTATGCGCACGTGGGCGACGTCATAAAAGCCCATATCAAGGAAGCCGCCCCTGACGGCACGGTTAAGAAGGGCGATGTGGTGGACGCCGTGGTGGTCCGGACGCGCCAGCCCATCCGGCGCAGTGATGGTTCGTATTTGCGCTTCGACACAAATGCCATTGTCATCATCGACAAAGAAAACAACCCGCGCGGCACGCGGATCTTTGGCCCCGTTGCGCGCGAACTGAGGGACAAGAAATTCATGAAGATCATCTCGCTCGCGCCGGAGGTTATTTGACCATTATGCGCAGATTTCACGTGAAAAAAGGCGACGAAGTGGTTGTGATTGCCGGCACCGAAAGAGGCAAACGCGGCAAGGTCATCGCCTTGCTGACGGACAAGCAGCGTGTGATCGTGGAAGGCATCAAATTGATCAAAAAGCATCAACGCAAGAGCCAGCAGCATCCACAGGGTGCGATCGTCGAGCGTGAAGGTTCAATCCATGTTTCAAACGTGATGTCGGCGGAAAAGCACGACAACCGCGCCGCCAAACGAGGCGGGGCGCCTGTGGGCGCTTAGCGGGGACGAGTCAAACTGAATTTGAGAGTCAACATTCCGGTAAAACCCGGAAGCCGCGAAATGAAAGCCAGATTGTATCAGAAGTACGCCGAAAGCGTGCGGCCCGCTCTGATGGAAAAGCGGAAGTACCAGAATGTCCACCAGGTGCCCCGCCTCGAGAAGATCGTGATCAACATGGGCGTCAGCGCACAGTTGGAAAAGAGCGCTGTGGATGATGCTGCGCGTGATTTGAGCTTCATCACCGGACGCAAACCCGTGGTCAATAAATCGCGCAAAAGCGTGGCCAATTTCAAGTTGCGTCAGGGACAGCCGATTGGCTGCCGGGTAACCTTGCGCCGCGACGTGATGTACGAGTTTTTCGACCGGCTGGTGGCGGCGGCGCTGCCGCGCATTCGTGATTTCCGCGGCGTTTCCAGCCGTTCGTTCGACGGTCGGGGAAACTATTCGCTTGGTCTTTCGGACCAGACGATCTTTCCGGAAATCGATCTGGACAAAATCAAGCGGCACCAGGGCATGGACGTGACAATTGTGACCACGGCACAAACCGATGAGGAAGCGCTAGAGCTGCTCAAGTTGATGGGAATGCCGTTCGCGGAAGGAAGATGACTTATGGCCAAAAAAGCCTGGAAAGAACGCAACAAGAGAAAAATTGAAACCGTCAAGAAGTACGCCGCGCTCCGGGCGGAGCTGAAGGCCAAAGGCGATTATGCCGCCCTCGCCCAACTGCCGCGCAATGCCAGTCCGACGCGCATCGTGAACCGGTGTGCCATCAGCGGCCGTCGGCGTGCCTACCTCCGCAAATTCGGCTGTTCGCGGTTGACGTTCCGGGAAATGGCCCTGTCCGGTCTGATTCCAGGCGTGACGAAAGCCAGTTGGTAAACCTATGACCGATCCGATTTCAGACATGTTGACCCAAGTGCGTAACGCGAATCTCGCGTTGGCGCCTGAACTGGAAATTTCGCACTCGAGGATGAAGGAAAGCATTGCCAACATCCTCAAGAGGGAAGGGTACATTGCCGACTGCCAGGTCGAGGGCAAAACGGCGAAAAAGCTCAGGCTCAAGTTGAAGTATCAGGGACGCAAGGGTGTGATCGTCGGCTTGAAGCGTGTGAGCAAGCCGGGGCTGCGGCGCTATGTTCGCGCGACGGAAATCCCGCGGGTGCTCGGAGGCATGGGCACGGCGATTGTTTCGACGCCCCGTGGAGTCATGACCGGCGTGGACGCCCGGAAGCAAAATCTCGGTGGCGAGTTACTTTGCTATATCTGGTAAGGATTGAGATTTTATGTCACGAATTGGAAGATTACCGATAGAGATCCCAGCCAAGGTCAAAGTCGAGGTACAGAACCGGAAGGTTCTCGTCGAAGGACCAAAAGGAAAGCTCGATTTCGAGCTGCCCAGACGCACTTCTGTCGTCGTCGAAGGTGCGCAGATCAAGGTGGGCCGTGACGGCGACGACGCCGAGGCGAGGGCATTGCACGGGCTGAGCCGGGCGATTCTAAACAAC
Organism: Candidatus Angelobacter sp.; assembly: GCA_035607015.1. Lineage (NCBI taxonomy): Bacteria > Pseudomonadati > Acidobacteriota > Terriglobia > Candidatus Angelobacter > Candidatus Angelobacter sp. Next base: position 18,763 of record DATNDF010000041.1, read on the forward strand.
ATGGTCAGGGGCGTCAGTGAGGGATTCGTCAAGAAGCTTGAAATCCAGGGCGTTGGCTTCAAAGCGGTGCTGCAAGGGAAAAATGTGAACCTCAGCCTGGGTTATTCGCATCCCATCAACTACCCGATTCCCGACCAGATCAAAGTCACGGTCGAGGAGAACACAAAGTTGACCATTGAAGGGCCGAGCAAGGCAGTGGTCGGTCAGGTCGCCGCCGAAATTCGCGGCTTCTATCCACCCGAGCCTTACAAGGGCAAAGGCGTGCGGTATGTCGGCGAGCACGTCCAGCGCAAGGAAGGCAAAACCGTGCAATAGCCGGTTTGATCGAATGACAAGCCCGGACAAAATTCGTGAGCTATCGAAATGAGAACTGAAAAGAAGCAAGATCTTGCTCGTCGCCGTCACTGGCGGGTCCGCACGAAAGTGACTGGCACGCCGGAACGCCCGCGAATGAGTGTCAAGTTCACGGAAAAGAACATTCACGTGCAGTTCATTGACGACCGCGCCGGCCGCACACTGGCCGCGATCTCAACGTTAAGCAAAGAGGTGCCCGACCGCGGACGATTGGCCGCCAATGTGACCGGCGCCACACGCGTCGGAAAACTTGCCGCAGAAGCGGCGAAAGCCAAAGGCATCGGCCAGGTCGTGTTCGATCGCGGCGGGGCTCGTTACCACGGCAAAGTGAAGGCGCTGGCGGACGCCGCGCGAGAAGCAGGTCTTAAATTCTAGCAGCAACCAGGAGAATAAACGTGGCCGACGAAACAATCAGAACCAATCCGGGAGAAAGCCGCGGCGGGCGCGGACGTGGATCTCGCCGTGGCCGGCCGTCACCTGAATCGGGCGACGGCTCGGGGGACAACCGGGCCGAGAACGAACTGACCGAAAAGGTGGTTTACATCAATCGCTCGGCCAAAGTCGTGAAGGGTGGCCGGCGCTTCAGCTTCAGCGCCCTGATCGTCGCGGGCGACAGGCGCGGCCGCGTCGGCCTCGGCCTCGGCAAGGCAGGCGAAGTAGCGGACGCGATTCGGAAAGGCGGCGAAATTGCCAAACAGAGCCTGATCACCGTGTCATTGAAGGAGGCGACTATCCCTCACGAGGTAATCTCGGCATTCGACGGCGCACGCGTGTTGCTGCGACCGGCGTCGCCGGGAACGGGGGTCATTGCGGGCAAGACGGTGCGGGCGGTCCTGGAATCGGCGGGCGTAAAAGATGTTCTGAGCAAGTCGCTTGGATCCAAAAACGCCGCCAATGTGGCGAAGGCGACGCTCGGGGCATTACAGCAACTTCGTCTGCGCAACGATATTTATCGCGGTCGCGGCCTGGAGATGAGAGCAAAGGACGCGCCGGCTGCAACGGCTTGATTTTATGCGCTTACACGATCTCAAACCTCGCCCCGGCGCCCGACACCGCCGCAAACGTCTGGGTCAGGGTGAATCCAGCGGACGTGGCAAGACAAGCGGGCGGGGTGGCAAAGGCCAGACCGCCAGATCGGGCAGTTCGATCCGCATCGGCTTTGAAGGCGGCCAGATGCCATTGATCCGCCGCATTCCCAAGCGCGGTTTCAACAACGCGCGTCACGCAACCCGCTATACTCCTGTGAACATCGAATCGTTGAATCGGTTTGAAAACGGAGCCCGCGTGGACGAAGCGGTCCTGCGCTCCGTAGGTCTGGCCAACGGTCGCTCGTCGGGGATCAAGATCCTCGGCGATGGCGAGTTGAAAAAGAAACTGACCGTAAGCGCGCATTCGTTTAGCGCAGCGGCGCGCGCCAAAATCGAATCGGCGGGCGGCGTTTGTGAAACCACGGGGGCTAAAAAGGGCGGGCCGGCCCACGTCTGATCGCTCATCTCCGCCATTGCTGACGCATGTTCCGCGCCATAGCCAACACGTTCGCGAATTGTTTCAAGATCCCGGAGCTCAAATCGAGGATCATCTTTACGTTGTTGCTGCTCGGCATCTGCCGGATCATGGCGTGGATCACCGTTCCCGGGCTGAACGGAGCGGCACTGATGAAGTATTTCGATCAGCACGCGAAGGATTTGGGCGGTTCGGTGCTTCAACTTTACAGCCTGTTCACTGGGGGCGCGATGCAACATTGCGCGGTGGGCTCGCTTGGCATCATGCCGTATATTACGGCGACGATCATCGTGCAGTTGCTGACGGCGGTTTACCCGCCCTGGAGTAAATTGGCGCGGGAGGAAGGCGGGAGGGCAAAACTCATTCAGAACGGGCGCTATCTCACGGTCCTGCTTTGCCTCGGTCACGGCACGTTGATGACGCTGGGATGGGAGAATCCGGGGAAGATTTTTCCGCAATTTACGGAGCAACTGGTACTGGACCAGAATCACATCTGGTGGTACCGGGTGCAAACCATTTTGATTCTGACCACCGGCACTCTGGTGTTGATGTGGCTGGGTGAACAAATCACCGAGCGCGGGATCGGCAACGGCGTATCGCTCGTAATCACCATCGGCATCGTGGCGGATCTACCGGGCGCGTTTAACGCGGTCTATTTGATGTTCAACCCTCCCGCGGGCGCGGAAACGAGGGTCAATTGGTTTTACGGGGTCTTTCTTGTGGCCCTTCTTCTGGTGGTCATCGCCGGTGTCGTTGCGGTGACACAGGCTCAACGCAAGATTCCTGTACAATACGCCCAGCGGATGGTGGGCCGGAAGGTTTACCAGGGGAGCAGTTCGTTCATGCCGTTGCGTGTCAACTACGCGGGCGTGATGCCGATCATTTTCGCCCAGGCAATCCTGATGTTCCCAAGCAAGATCTGTTATCTGCTGAGCAACCTCGAAAGCATGAAATTTTTCGCGGACATCGGGCGCCAGTTGGAACAGGGACACCTGGTCTATTATCTTCTTTATTCCCTGATGATCCTGTTCTTCTCGTATTTCTGGGTGGCGACCCAATTCAACGAAATCCAGATCGCGGACGATCTGAAAAAGCACGGCGGCTACATTCCCGGCGTGCGGCCCGGGCAGGCGACCAGCGATTATCTGCACAAGGCGATGAGCCGTATCACGCTGGCGGGAGCCGTGTTCCTGACGATCATTGCGGTGGTGCCTCAACTCCTCGGCGATTGGTTTAACATCGATCACCGGGTGACTCGATTTTTCGGTGGCACGAGCATCCTGATCACGGTTGGTGTGTTGCTGGACACCATGCGCCAGATGGAATCGCATCTGTTGATGCGGCATTACGACGGATTCCTGAAGAAGGGACGCCTCAAGGGCCGCTTCTGATATGAGGCGGCGGCTTATACTTCTCGGTCCGCCGGGGTCGGGAAAGGGAACCATAGCCGCGCGGTTGCAGCAGGAATTCGGGATCCACCATATCTCATCGGGACATTTGCTGCGACGCGAAGTGGAAGAAGGTTCAACTGTGGGACAGCGAGCGAGATTGTTCCTTGAAAAAGGCGAACTGGTGCCTGACGGGACCGTGCTCACGTTTATGCGCGGATGGATGAAATCCGCGCCTCTGGAAAGCGGATTCATGCTGGACGGTTTTCCCCGGACGCTGAACCAGGGCAAAGCGCTGGACGTATGGCTGGCCGAACGCGGTGCGCCGGTCGAAGCGGTGATTTTATATGCCTGCGATCTGAAGATCATCCTGGACCGGATCACCGGCCGGTGGAGTTGTCCGAAATGCGGGCGGGTGTACCATGTTTATTCGGTGCCGCCGAAAGTTGCCGGGATTTGCGATGACTGTCGGATCGAATTGACGCAGCGTGCGGACGATCGCGAGCCGGTGGTGCGCAGGCGGTTTGGGATTTACGCCCGTCAGACGAAGCCGCTGGCAAAGTATTACGAACACCAGGGTAAGTTGACGGTGGTGGATGCCGCGTTGTCGCCGGACGAACGATTCGCGAAAACCGTGGCGGCTTTGAATTGAAGATTATTCTAAAAACCGATCGAGACCTGGACGCAATGCGGCCGGCCTGCGCGGTGGCGAGCAAAGTGCTCGATGAAGTATCGGCTTTCGTTCGTCCCGGCGTGACAACCCGCGAAGTTGACGATTATGCAGCGGCGTGCATCAGGCAACACGGTGCCAAAAGCGCTTTCCTGAACTACCGCAAATATCCGTGCAACATCTGCATTTCGGCGAACGATGAAGTAGTACATGGCTTGGCAAACGAACGGCGTCTGCAGTTCGGTGACATTGTGAGTCTGGACGTGGGCGTGGTTTTAGGAGGATTCGTCGGGGACACGGCGCGGACGATCGCAGTAGGAGGCTGCAGTCTGGAAGCCCAGCGCCTGCTGGATGTAACCGAACGTGCCTTGTACGAGGGGATTGCTCAGGCCGTCCCCGGCAAGTGCGTTAGCGATATTTCGCGCGCGGTGCAAAACTGCGTTGAAGGCAACGGGTTTAGCGTCGTAAGGGAATTCGTTGGTCATGGGGTCGGCCGCTCTGTCCATGAAGAGCCGCAGGTGCCCAATTACGTGGACGCGAAGATGAAAGACCATCGGCTGGAACCCGGCATGACGCTGGCCATCGAACCGATGGTGAATGCGGGCAGGCCGGGCGTAAAAATATTGAAAGACGGCTGGACAGCGGTGACGCAAGATGGTTCACTGTCCGCCCATTTTGAGCATACGGTGTTGATTACCTGCTCGGAACCGGAAATTCTAACGTGCATCGAGAAGATGCCATCGAAGTTGAAGGTATTGTAGTGGAAGTATTAAAAGACGCCTTATTCCGGGTGGAACTGCCGAACCGGCACCAAGTTATAGTGCGGGTTGCAGCCAAAGCCCGGGCAGCAGGCTTTCGAGCATCGCCCGGAGACAAAGTTACCGTGGAAATGTCACCTTTCGATCTGTCGAAGGGCCGCATCAAAGCCGGGCGGAAGATTTGAAACATGAAAGTTCGCGCATCAGTCAAACGGCTTTGCGAGCACTGTAAAATCGTGCGTCGCAAGGGTGTCATTCGCGTCATCTGCACAAACGCGCGCCACAAGCAGCGCCAGGGCTAGGACCAGATCATGCCACGCATTCTCGGAGTAGATATCCCCGCAGATAAGCGCATTGACATCGCGCTTCGCTACATTTACGGCATTGGGCCGGTCAACGCCAAAGAGATTCTGGCGAAGGCTGGCTTGGATTCCGCAATCCGCGCAAAGGATTTAAACGAACAACAGTTGTCGCAAATCGTGCATGCGATTCAGGACGGAAAATATGTCACGGAAGGTGATCTGCGCCGCGAAATTGGTCTGAACCTGAAACGATTGCAGGCCATCAAATGTTATCGTGGCGTTCGACACTTGCGCGGGCTCCCGGTGCGGGGCCAGCGCACTCAGACGAATGCCCGTACTCGCAAGGGACCCCGCAAGACGGTCGGCGTGCAGCGCAATCCGAATGCAAAGACCGGTATCCATTAACTGATTTTCGTTTATGGCAGAAGCAACCGATTCCAAGAAACCCACGCCGAGAAAGGACGCGAAAACGGAGGCGGGCGGATCGCCGGAAAGTCCGAAGGCTGCGGCGGAGGGCAAAGCGGCCAAAACGCCAAAAAAGGCCGGCGCACCAGCATCCTCTGACGAGACGGGCAAGACCTCAGTGGACGCTGCTGTTGCCACGCCTGCCGCAGTGCCCGTGGCGCCCACCGCCGCCGAGTTGCTGGCCGACGACGCCGCCAGCAAGAAGATCATCAAAGCAAAAGGCGCAAAGAACGTCGCTTCGGGCATCGCCAACATTCTGGCCACATTCAACAATACCCAGGTGACCATCACTGATATGCAGGGCAACATTCTGGGCTGGTCAAGTGCAGGTCGCGTGGGCTTCAAAGGATCGCGTAAGAGTACGGCTTTCGCGGCTCAGCAGGTCGCGCAGGACGCGGCGCGCCAGGCCATGTCGCACGGCATGAAGGAAGTCGAAGTCAAAGTGAAAGGGCCCGGCTCCGGACGCGAGTCGGCCATCCGTGCTCTGCAGGCGATCGGACTGGAAATCTCGTCCATCAAGGACGTGACGCCGATTCCGCACAACGGTTGCCGGCCGCGGAAGAAGCGCCGTGTCTGAATCGATCAACTTTTAACCAACAGCGAACAATGGCTCGTTACACAGGACCCCGCACGCGCATCAGCCGCCGGTTTGGCGTGCCCATATTTGGCCCGTCAAAGTATCTGGAGCGAAGAAACTATGGCCCAGGTATGCACGGGCCAAAATCCCGCCGCAAGATGACGGACTACGCGCTTGGCCTGCTCGAAAAGCAGAAGCTGCGTTATTACTATGGATTGATGGAGCGCCAGTTCCGCAACGTTTACGAACGCGCCCTCAAACGGCGCGGCGTAACCGGTGAAACGATGCTGCAGATTCTGGAAACGCGGCTGGACAACGTGGTGTATCACCTCGGCTTTGCAAATACGCGGCCGGCAGCGCGGCAGTTGGTCAGTCATGGTCATGTCAAGGTAAACGGGCGCAAGGTCAATGTTCCCTCGTACTCCCTCAAGGTGAATGATGTTGTGGAGGTGAAAGACTCGAACGTTTCACGACAGATCGCCACGAAGAACATCGAGATGGCCACGAGTCGCGCCGTGCCGGACTGGCTGTCGCTGAACAAGGACGCGTTCAAAGGTTCCGTTGTGCGGATTCCGACGCGCGACGAAATCCAGCCCATTGCCAATGAACAGTCAGTTGTCGAGTTTTATTCCCGCTAATCAACCGCTCCCCCAAGGGAGCACAACGCAATTATACGGATCCGGACTGCGGCGGGAATAAATCGGTCCGGGTCAGATTAAAATTGCCAGAAAGAAAAACATGCCAGTACGCCTAGGTCGTTTCGAAATGCCCAAACGGTTAAGTAAGGAGGACGCAACTGCCACGGAAACCTTTGCAAAATTTGTCGCCGAACCGTTTGAGACGGGTTACGGTCACACGGTCGGCAACTCCCTCCGCCGCGTGCTCCTTTCTTCGCTGGAAGGCGCCGCCATCACCTCCATCAAAGTGGACGGTGCGATGCACGAATTTACCACTATTGAAGGTGTCGTCGAGGACGTGACCGAAATCGTGCTGAATCTGAAGAAGATCAAATTCAAAGCGCACACACGCGAGCCGCAGACGTTGATGCTTTCCGTGCACAAGGACGGGCCGGTGACCGCCGGGGACATCAAACTGAACCAGAACATCGAACTGGTGAACCCCGACCAGTTGATCTGCACGCTCGACAAGAAGAAGAAACTCGAGATGGAACTGGAAATCAAAGTTGGACGGGGGTTTTGTCCGGGGGACGAGAACAAGAAACTTGACCAACAGATTGGCGTGATTCCGATCGACTCGCTCTTTTCGCCCGTGACCCGGGTCCGTTACGCGGTAGAGGCTGCGCGCGTTGGCCAGCGTACTGATTATGACCGGTTGATCCTCGACATCTGGACTGATGGTCGCATTTCGCCCGACGACGCACTCACCCAGGCTTCGGCGATCCTGCAGCACCATCTCGACGTGTTCGTGGGTTACGACAAGAATGCAGTGGAGTTCGAGGAAGCCGAAACCAAACAGGACGACGAAAAGGCCAAGCTCAAGAAACTGCTGAACATGAGCGTCAACGAGATCGAATTGAGTGTCCGCGCGGCCAATTGTCTAAACAACGCGAACATAACGACCGTCGGACAGCTCGCGATGAAGACCGAGGCTGAAATGCTCAAATATCGCAACTTCGGCAAGAAATCACTCAACGAAATCAAAGAGAAACTGGCGGCGCTCGGGTTGACGTTGGGCATGAACATTGACCCGTCCCTCCTGGAGGCACCCAAGGAAGAGGCCAAAGTACTTTAAGCCCGGGGAATAGTTATGCGTCACAGGAAACGAACTGCGAAGCTGGGCCGGACCGGTGAGCACCGCAACGCGATGCTGGCAAACCTGGTTTGCAGCCTTATCAGACACAAGCGTGTAACCACGACCCTGGCAAAAGCGAAGGCGGCGCGTCCCGTCGCGGAGAAAATGGTCACACTTGGCAAGGCTGCCACCGTTCACGCGCGACGTCTTGTCGCCGCCCGCTTGCGTCACCCGGCCCGTACGCTCCATGGCAGCAAGGCCGAACGTGAAGCCTGGCGCAAAGACGAAGATGTCGTCCGCATTCTTTTTGAAGAATTGGCGCCGTCGTTCAAGGAGCGGAACGGGGGCTACACGCGCATAGTGAAGCTCGGAAAGCGCCAGGGAGACGCCGCCCAGCGTGCCATCCTGGAATGGGTGGACTTCATTGCAGGCGCTCCGAGTGAGCCGGCGGGGTCCGGGTCGGCAACTCACACGGCCGGAGCAAAGAAATAAATATTACCCGATTCTTTCGCAGGCCCGTTCGCAAGAACGGGCTTTTTC
>DATNDF010000042.1 GCA_035607015.1 Candidatus Angelobacter sp.
AGCGACGGCGCGCAGCAGCTTTCCTTGAAAGGCTTCGTGGAATTGATGGCCGAACTGAAACCGTTCATCGCCGCGTCCGGTCGGGAATAGCCCGAACTGAAAAACGGGTTCATTCGAAAACTTTGATCAAGGACGAGCCGAATTCAAATCGGACAATCAATGAACGGGCTGGAACGGAGCTTCGATCGTGCTTTGGTCGTGACGCGATGCCCGGGGCAACACTCCGTGACCTTTCAGGGCAGCGAGATGCCGATGCGGTAGAACCGGGATGTATCGGTCGCGTTCAGACCGGTGATGGTCGCCTGATTGTTGTTGGTCGTTGGTCCACTGAATCCGGTCAACGTCTCCCAGACACCATGACGAGGTTGGTCCTGAACTGCGGCGTGTAGATGCGACCGGCGGCAATCGGACCATAGATCAGGTTCAATTGCTGGCCGTTCACATTTTGATCGCTCAGCACGAACGCCGACGCAGAATTCGTCGGGTCAAGACCGGCGACGTACTTGAACAGGTTGTTCTGGCCGGTGCCGTCGGCGTCACAAGTCGCACAGGATTGATCGTTGGTTGTTGTGCCGTTGCCGCCAAAGTATTGCGCGCGCCACCAATCCGAGATGCCATCGCCGACGCTGTCAGGCGCGACCCAGACCTTGGTCGCCGTACCGGTGGCGCCGAGACTGGCGGCCCGGATCGTGTCAGTGCCGGGCGTGGTGCCGCCGATGTAGCTGAAGCTTGCCTAACCGGAGGCGCTCGTGGTTGCGGAGCCGTTTTGACCGAGGTTGGGGCCGGCGGTCACGCTGAAACTGACGAGCACACTGCTGCGCGGCACCCCGTTGGAGGTGACCGTGTGAACGGTGCCGACCGCGTTGGTGGCCGAGGCGGGGGACAGGACACAACTGATGTTCGTGGCGGTGGTGGTTTGGACGGTGAGTTTGAACACGGTGCCCATGCCGTTTACCCCGCCGCCGACCTGAGTCGTTCCATAGAACGCGCCATCCGGCCCGAGGATCAGCGGGGCCACGGGCGCATTGCCGTCGGTGCCCTGGAACACGTGCAATGTCGTCAGCGTGGCCGCGGCCATCAGGCGGCCGGCGGCGAACAGACCCAAGTAAACTACCAAGGCAAAGAGTGCGATGCGTTTCATGACAACTTCATTTCACGCCTTATGGCCGCGTCAGCGCGACCTGCGATCATGGAAGGCCACCAGGAAGGAAGCGCGAACGACACGCCGACCTCTTCGCCATCCAAGGGATGACGAAAGCGGAGCAATTCATCCTGCTGAAATCAAACAAATCCGGTGATTCGCGGTCTGCACGCGTTGCTGAAGATCACCCGTTCGCGACTGTCGGCCGGGCGCCGCCGCGCGACAAAAAAGAAAATCTTGGCGTTCCCTGTCCAGACGCGATTCACTGGACGCGGTGCGAAGCAAATGTTTCAAACTCGCCCTGGCGCAAATGCTGGTCGAGGGTGGAGACAAACACGCCAATCTGAAGCGCGCCCTCGAACGCGTCCGCGAAGCCGCGTCCAACGGCGCGCAGGTTGTCGTTCTGCCGGAAGCGATGACGCTGGGCTGGACACACTCGTCGGCGCGAACCGAAGCGGACGACATTCCCCGCGGTCCGTCCTGCACGAAACTGCGCGAGGCCGCGCGCCGGAACAAAATTTATGTTTGCACAGGGTTGATTGAGCGCACGGCAGATTCGGTATTCAATTCCGCGGTCCTCATCGACTCTGTGGGTGATGTCATTCTTCATCACCGCAAGCTGAACGAACTGGAAATCGGGCACCAATTCTACGCACAAGGGGATCGCCTGTGTGTCGCACACACGCCGCTGGGAACTTTCGGCGTGATGATCTGCGCCGATGCTTTTGCCGCGGGGCAGGTTGTCAGTCGGATGCTCGGCTTGATGGGGGCGCAGATTATTCTTTCACCCTGTGCGTGGGCAGTGCCCGCGGATCACGACAACACAAAGGAACCGTATGGCCGTCTCTGGCTCGACAATTACTGTCCCGTTGCGCGCGATTTCCGAACGTGGATTGCCGGCGTCAGCAACGTCGGCTGGCTGACGGACGGCCCATGGAAAGGCCGCAAGTGCATCGGTTGTTCGCTCGTGGTTGGACCGGACGGAAAACAATCTTTGATGGGACCGTACGGCCACGATGCCGACACGATTCTTTACACGGATATTGAAGTGAAGCCACGCGTCGCGCGGTGATGCGTGGGAGAAGATTTGGCGTCACAGACGCTTGTCTGATCAGTAGCGGTAATCTTCACGTTTTGGACTCAACGGGTCTGCGACCGGGCGCTTTTTAACGTGGCCGCGCCGCCGCGATTTCCGAAGGGTTGACGCAAACCAAAGATTGCGCCTGCCACTGACGAGCGCCAGCTCAGCTGGCGATGCGCGCCTGTCGTCCGGCCTCCCCTTCGTTCCGTCTGACTCCACGCGAGCGCCACAGGAAAAAGATCGCCGGGTAAACGAGCAATTCCATGAGTGTGGACGTGACCACACCACCGACCATCGGCGTGGCGATGCGCTTCATCACGTCCGCACCGGTGCCATGACTCCAGAGAATCGGCGCGAGGCCGGCGATGATGACGCACGCGGTCATGGCCTTCGGGCGGACACGTTTGACCGCGCCGTGGTAAATCGCGTCGCGCAGGTCGGTGACGTTTCGCATCGCACCCCTCCTCTTCCACTCATCGTAGGCAAGGTCGAGATAGAGCAACATGACCACACCGGTTTCCGCATCCAGACCGGCCAGCGCGATAATCCCGATCCACACAGCGACGCTCATATTATAGCCGAGCAGATAGATCACCCAGAACGCGCCGACCAGCGAGAAGGGCACCGCGAGCATCACGATGGCGGTTTTGACGGCTGAACGGGTGTTGAGATAGATGATCAGGATGATGATAAGCAGTGTGAACGGCACTACCACCATCAGGCGTTGTTTCGCGCGTTGCATGTATTCGAATTGGCCGCTCCAAAAAATATTGTAGCCTGGCGGAAGTTTGATCGTGCCGTTCGCTATGGCTTCGTTGACCGCGTGCATGGCCATTTGCACGTAAGTGCCCACGTCGATGCCCCGAATGTCCACGTAAACCCAGGCGCTCGGCACGGCGCCTTCGCTCTTGATCGACATTGGGCCGTCAACGACCTTGAGCGAGGCTAGCTGGCCGAGGGGAATTTGAGGTCCGGCGGGCGTGGGAATCACGATATCTTCCTTGAGCGCGCGGAGGTCGGAACGGAAATCGCGGTCGTAACGAAGGTTCACGGTGTAGCGCTGCAGGCCCTCCACGGTCGTGGTCAGCGGCATTCCGCCCAGCGCCGCGGACAACACATCCTGCACATCGCCGATGGTGAGGCCGTAACGCGCGATGGCGTCGCGGTCGATTTCAAA
>DATNDF010000043.1 GCA_035607015.1 Candidatus Angelobacter sp.
GGATTCAAAACAAAACGCTCAGGCCAGGTCCGGCGGCGAACGCCCGGGTGAAAGTCTGCGGAGCAGTTCTTCGCACTGCCGAAGCATCTGACGCAGTCCGCCGTCGCGCGGATTGATTTTCAGCGCGGCGCGAAACGATTGGCAGGCACCTTCCGCGTCGCCGAGATACAACTGGCAAAGCCCCATTCCCTGCCAGGCTCCAAAGTGATTCGGGTTGAGCGCGACGACCTTTTTGCAATCCGCGACCGACTCTTCATACCGGCCCATCTGCCAGTGGAGGATTGCCCGGCGGTTCCAGCCTTCCGCGAAATCCGGGAATTGCGCGACGGTCCGGTCCAAAATGGCCAGCGCCTCGGTAAATTTCTGCCGCGCCATCGCCGCGCTGGCGGATTGCGCGAGGTTGAAGGCCTCCTTGCCCGCGGCATGAAACCACAGGCTCCAAAGCGAATCGACGGCGACCTCACGAACCGCCACCGACGGCGACCTCAGGGCGCGCAGCAGTTGTTCCTGCCCGCCCAGCCACGCCAGGTCGAACGCCGCGGCGAGCTTTTCGTTTCGGTCACCCGCCAAAAGTTTGCGGTAAAGGCGCTCCTTGTTCCATCCGCTGTGTTGGCCAATCGCGAATGCGGCGTACAGGACGAGGAACGCGGTGAAAAAACCGTAAAGGCGTCGGAGGAAGGGCGTGAAAAACCTGTTCACGCGCCCAAATATAAACAGGAATCGGCCGAGCGCAAGGCGGACCGGACCGATGCGCAGGATTTCTACAGGATGTTCGCCGCCAGTTCGGCAAGTTCCGAGCGTTCGCCGCGTTGCAGCTCGATGTGCGCGGCGATGGGTTCCGGACGGAATTTGCTGATGACGTAATTAAACCCGTTTGACGACGAGTCCACATAGGGATTGTCAATCTGATAGGGATCGCCGGTGAACACGACCTTCGTGCCGTGGCCGACACGAGTGATGATGGTCTTCACTTCGAGCGGCGTGAGATTCTGCGCCTCGTCAATGACCATGAACTGGTTCGCGATGCTGCGGCCACGGATGTAGCTCAACGCCTCCACCACGATGGTTCCGGTGCGCATCAGGTCCGTGCTCCGCCGATGGTCCTGGCCCATGTTCAAATCGCTGAGCATTTCCAGCGCGTCGTGGATCGGCTGCATCCACGGATTCAGTTTTTCTTCAAGCGAACCGGGCAGAAAACCCAGCTCCTTTCCCATCGAGATGGTTGGGCGGGCGACGACGAGTCGTCTGTATTCGCGGTCCTGCACGGTTTTTTTCAGGCCCGCGGCCATTGCCAGCAACGTTTTGCCCGTGCCGGCCTTGCCCATGAGCGTGACGAGCTTGATCCGCTCGTCCAGCAAGGCGTCAAAAGCAAAGTGTTGCTCGCGGTTGCGAGGTTTGATGCCCCACACACCCTCGCGGCCATCGGCGATGGGAACGAGCGTCCGGCCAGTGGCATCCACTTTGGTCAGGGCCGTGCGCTTGGGATTTGTCTCCTCGGTCAGCGTGCAATACTCGTTCGGGAAGTGCGGCCCGCTGCCATTCAATTTGTGTTCTTGATCCGCGCGAAAAGCCGCCAGCTCGTCCGCACGGACCGTCAGCTCGAACATCCCCGTGTAAAGGTCCTTGATCAGCACCCGGTCGGATTCGTAGTCCTCGGCCTGTAATCCGAGCGCGTCCGCTTTGATGCGAAGGTTGATGTCCTTCGTGATTAGAATCGTCCGCTGTTTGGGGTGCGCCTTTTGGACGGTCGTGGCCAGCGAGACGATGCGGCTGTCCACGTTGTTGTCGCCGACGGTGGCGTGACCATTCTGGCTCTTGTCCTGAAAAATGATGCGCAGCCGTCCGCCGTTCGGGAGGGCGACGCCCTCGCTCAACCGGCCCTGCGAACGCAGACCGTCGAGCGTGCGGGAAACCGTGCGGGCGTTGGCGCCCCGCTCCGTGGATTCGCGTTTGAACCGGTCAACTTCCTCGATGACCTCGATGGGGATCAGGACGTTGTGCTCCTGAAAATTGAGGATCGAGTTGGGGTCGTGAAGAAGGACGTTGGTGTCCAGAATGTAATTTTTCACGGAGAACGAGCTGGTTTAATCCGGATCATGTGGGCGTACCAGGCCCCGAGCCGGGCGTGGGTGGGCGGCAGTTCGTAATGACCGGAATGGAGGAAATTGGCGAGCATTCCGTACAGATCAAAGTCCACAAAACGCGGCCGGTCTTCGAGCAGGAACGAGTGGCCCAGAAGCATTTCTTCAAACGGCAGCAGGCTCCGCGTGAGGCCGTCGATCAGCCGCGCCTGCTGATCCCGCCATTGATCGAGGCAGTGACGCCCGAATTTCCGCTCCTTGTGCCGCACGAACGCGCACCATTCTGGCCCGGGGACGAACTCCTGCCAGTAAACATCATTGAGTTTGAAGGCGAACCCTTCCACTTCGTCTTCGATCCGGTGCCAGAGGACGCTCTGCACACCCTCGAGTTCCGGCGGGAACAGGCCGAGCCGGAATTTGTCGTCAAGGTACTTGGCGATGACCTGCGAATTTTCGTCCGTTTCAAACACGACAGCCCGGCCGTCCCGGATGATGGGGACGCCATAATAGCGGCCCCGCGTGAGTTTCCAGACCAGCGAACGTTCCGTGTTCGGAACGTTGACGAGTTTGAACTTTTCGCCCGCGTATTCCAGGATGCGCCGCTGCACGATGCAGAATGGACTCCAGGGAAACTGAATCAGTTCAATCATGCGGCAAGGTCCGGCAGTTTCCCGGTCAAATTCCTGAGGCGGCTGAGTGACTTTTCGATATCCGCGGCAAAGTGACGCGCCGGATAACGTTCGCCGGCGATCTGCAACTTGCGCAGCGCGTCGTCCACGTTCTTGTGCTCGCGCGCA
>DATNDF010000044.1 GCA_035607015.1 Candidatus Angelobacter sp.
CCAAGAACAACATCAAAAGCCGGACGATGGGCGGTTCGTTGATGCCGTCCGGTCTGATCGACAATCTGCCGGCCCGGGACCGCGTCGATTTGTTCCGCTTTCTTTCTGAACTCGGCAAACCCGGTCCCTATGACGCGTCGAAAGGCGGCGTGGCCAGGTTCTGGAAGGTGCGTGCGGCGACTCATGAAGTTGAACAGTTCGGCCTCGAAAGGGTCGCGGGTGGCGATTTGAACGGCGCCGAGTGGCAGGCTGTTTACTCGCTGGTGGACGGCCGCCTGACGCGCGAGGCCGTCGAAGGCGCAATGCGGCAAAACAAATACGCCGGGCTGGTCGGCATTTTCCTTGGCGCGAAATTCCAGGTGTCGGGCGCCGGCGAAACCCGTTTCAAACTCTCCGACGCAACTGATGCGGCGATTTGGATTGACGGGAAACCGACAGGCGCCCGTTCCGACTTCAGTGCTCAACTTGCCCCGGGGACACACACTGTCATTCTCCGTTTCGAGCCGACGAAACTTCCTGAAAACCTCCGCTTGGAATCTCCCGACGCAACCTTCCTCGCGAATTGATTCCTTCAAATCCGCTCCCATGAGTTCAGGGTGAGTCGCGCCGGCGCCGCGGAGTCACACGCAAGGCTCCGTTTTCCGAAACGCTGACATTCCAAAGGAGACTGTTCGATCGGTTTGGTTTATTTCGCCACCATCCCGGTGAACGGTAACACGTATGCCTGGAGATAAACCAGGATTCCCACCAGGCACGCCAGCGCAAGGCTGTGAAAAAAAACGTAGCGCAGAATTTTGTCCTCATGGCCATACCAGTTGGTCGCAGTGCTGGCGACGACGATACTTTGCGCGTCCACCATCTTGCCCATGACCCCGCCCGAACTGTTCGCCGCTGCCATTAACACCGGGTTCAATCCCGTCTGCTTCGCGGTGATGGTTTGAAGGCTGCCGAACAAAACGTTTGAAGCAGTGTCGGAGCCGGTCAGCGCGACACCCAGCCAGCCGAGCAACGTGCCGAAGAACGGGTACAGGCTGCCCGTCTTCGCGAGCGCAAGGCCCAGCGTGGCATCGCTGCCGGAATATCGTGTCACGTACCCCAGGGCCAGCATGGCGGCGATGGTCATGAGGGAAAAGCGCACACGAGCGAGTGTTTTCCAATAGGTTTGGGCGATTTCTTTTGCGCCGAAGCCCATTATGAACCCGGCAATGATCGCGGACACCAGAATCCCCGTGCCGGTTGCCGAAAGCCAGTTCAGCGTGAACTCCGCCTCCTCAGGTCTTGTCGGTTTGTCGGGCGCTGGTGCCGGGGCGACCGGCGGTGTGCGGATGACCACGTTGTGCAGTCCAGCGACCGCGAACTTTGGCGCCGAGAGGTGGTTGAGGGATTTTTTTATCTGCGGCACACCCCAGAGGAACACTGTCAGACTGAGCAACACCCACGGCGTCCACGCCCTGGCGAGTTCACCACGACTGTGGTTCGTCACATGTGGAGCAACGGAGCCGACGTTGTGTTCGGCGGAACGCCACTTGTCCCCGGGTTGCCAGAATCTCAGCAGCACGCCGACGGCAGCCATCGACGAAATTGCGGCAACGATGTCCACCAGCCAGGGACCGTGAAAGTTGGAAACCAGGAATTGCGGAATGGCGAACGCCGCGCCGGCCGTCAGGGCCGCGGGCCAGACGCCAAGCATTCCGCGGAATCCGGCGAAAGCCCAGACGACCCAGAACGGCACGACGAGTGAGAAGAACGGCAATTGCCGGCCGACCATGGCCGACAGCTTTTGCAGATCGAGACCGGTCACACCGCTCAACGCGATGACGGGCGTGCCCAGCGCACCGAACGCCACCGGCGCGGTGTTCGCAATAAGCGAAAGGCCGGACGCTTGAAGTGGTTTGAAGCCGAGTTGCATCAGAATCGCGGCCGTGACCGCGACCGGCGTTCCGAAGCCGGCCGCGCCCTCGAAGAATGCGCCGAATGAAAATGCGATCAGGATGACTTGAATGCGCGGGTCTGGGGCGAACGAACCGAGGCTGTTTCTCAACACGTCGAACAATCCCTTCTTCACCGTGAGCTGATAGAGGAAAATAAGATTAAGGATGATCCAGCCGATGGGAAACAGGCCGTACGCCGCGCCGTACACCATCGTGGCGCCGGCGGCCGTTGCAGGCATGTGATAAACAAACAGGGCGACGGCCAAAGCGACCGCGAGTCCGAGCAGGGCCGAATAGTGAATGCGGATGCGAAAAAGGGCGATGGCGCCCAGGAGCACTACGACCGGAAGCGCGGCAACGGTTGTGGAAAGGAGGGTGTTTCCGAGCGGATCATAGTTCTGCAGCCAGTGTTCCATGCGCGATGGTGGTGTGGAGAGGGAAAATGGAATTCACCAAAAAGTCCAGTCGCGTTTCCGAATTCGTCGAACCGGGTCGTCCACAGTGCGCAACGGCGCGTCAGGAAATTGCTCTACCGGTTGCGATTGACGCTTGAAGCGATCCAGTCGAGGTAGCGCTTGTTGCCTCCCATGATGGGCAGCACAATAAACTCCGGCGTGTCGTAAGGATGTTTGGCGACTACAAGCTTTTCCAACGCCTTGATTTTCGTCTTGGTTGTTTTGAAAATGATCAACACTTCGCTGCTCGACTCGATTTTGCCCAGCCACCAGTAGTGCGATTCGATTTTTGGAACCAGATTGGCGCAGGCAATGAGATCGGATTTTAGGGCCGCTCTTGAAAGTTCTCGGGCGGTGCCTTGATCGGGCGCAGTGACAAAAACCGTGAAGAATCGCGCGTTTGATTTCATTGCAGTAGGTAAAACTTCGGGCAATTAACAGGGTCAATGCACGTCGGCGCCGCTCTTCAGGTGTGGTTTTAATAATCCGATGGCATTGCGCTCCTCCGGGTCGAGCTGATCGAAAAGACAGTTCTCCCGCAAATCGAAGGAACGACGTGGTCGGCCATCCGGCGTGGTGTGGTCGCTGCCATTGTGGAAGCACCAGCCGGCAGCGCCGCCGGCGATGGCTCCACGCAGATCGGCCACGAAATCCTCTGCTTTCGGATTCCATTTGGCGTAGCCGCGGCGAAACGGTTCCTGATAGTGAACGGGAACAACCCGGCCGAGGTCCCTCATCCAGTCCAGGTATTCGCGCGTCTTTGCTTCGGTCTGCGATGGCGATTGCGCATCGCGCGGCCGGTGCGGCGAAACGAAATCCACGCGCGCAGTCCGCAGATAGTCGCCGAGTTCATCCCGGCTAATGTCACCGCCGTGAGAGGCCGTGACGAGGAGAGCAGGATCAAGTCGGCGGGCCAGCTCGCGCAATTGCTTCAAGTCGTCGATGCTCGTAAAGCGTGCGTCCCGGATGTTTCGCTCGTTGCTGAGGTCGAGATACCAGTTGCGCCACGGCTTCAGGGCGGTGATAACGGTTTCCACAGCGCGACAATGTTCCTTCAAAGTTGGCAAGCGCGGCGGGCCGTCGTCGCCACCACCGCGCGTGAAGGTAACATTCGCGACCATGCCCCGGCGATCACATTCATTGATGAGCCATTTCAACTTCTCAAGTCCGGCGGGAATTGCATTGCCCCCGGCATCGACCGCCGCGGCGTCTGCGCCGAAAGCCCGCCAGTTGGCCCACACTCGGATCCAGTTGAATTCGGATTTTTGCATGTCGTCGAGGTCGCGGCGAATGAAGCCCCCCCGCGCGCCCAGCGCTCCGTAATAGCTGATGCCATGGAGAAAAGTTGGCCGGCCGTTCAGTGTGAAGTGCGTGCCGGCTATGCCAAGGATCGTTTTCGCTTGAGATCCCGAAGGCACGCTGACGGTGTCGGGGGCAATCGAGCCCTCGGCACGACCCTGCACAGCTTCGACCATCAGCCGCGCCGCCTGGTTGCATCGGCTATTCGGATTGCCGGGACTTGCATCGTGATCGTCGATTACCGAGTCGTTCCAGGAGACGATAAGATCGAGGCTGGGAATGACCCAAAGCATTCGCATTCCACCGTGGCCGCTGGCGACGCAGGTGTCGGTCGGCGCGTCCACGAACAATCGCTGACCGGACTTGTTCGTCCGATTGAGCCACCAGTTAAAGCTGTAATATCCGGGGCCGATGGGTGTGATGTTTTTTCCCCCGCCAATGGATCGTTGATGCGGCAACATGCGGGCTTCCTTTCCACTGGTCGGAGGAGTACCGATCGGGACAGGGCTGGTAGTGGCGATGCGAATCAATTCCGGTTTGAGGAGTTGATGGTCTTTCCATTTGCCACCGCGCAGGTAAAGCAGGCCGAACCGGGCGAAATCGCGCACAGAAAGTGCAAGTCGACCCGGCCGGTCGTTCGGGCCGAACGCTTCGAATGTGAAGTGATCTTCAAACTGGAGAGGCCCGGCGATGCGCGTGCGCAGAACTTCGGTCCCATTTGTCCTGAACACTTTTCGGGTGAGCGTGTCGTAGTAGAGCGCGAGAGCGAAATCATTGTAAGACCAAGACTCGCCCGCTGGCTCAACGAGGCCGTAGCCGGAGGTTTGCGAAGCTAAATGCCGCCAGGTGATGCCGGCATCTTTGCCGTTGTTAATCGTCTTCAGGCGCGGCTCGAAGTCGGCAACCAGTCCGTCCACGCTTTTGATTCTCCCTTCCTGCACAGCGATCAGGAGCAGCGTGCTGATGATGGGTTTCATGGCCGACGCCACGTCACCGCTTTTGGACTGGTCGCCCCACGAATAAACCATGAAGCCGTGGCGGACAACGCAACCACGACCGCCGACGAGATCGCGCAAAGCATCCAGCTTTTCGGGTGACAAGCCGGCGTCATGAGGCGAGAGGATTTTCCAGTCTTTTTCGGGATAGGTGTCTGCGAAGCAGGCGAGCCGAGAAAAGGAGAGAAGCAGAAGAAAGCCGAAAGCGCAGAGGAATGAAGGCACGGGCGCAATGAATTTCGGAATGGTCATTGCGACGAGATTAAAACACCGGCTGGCAGCCCGGCAATGGCGTTGTGGGCCAGTTCGTTTGTTACGATGCTGTCTGAAAAAACCGTTCAAACGTGGTTGTGTCCCGATTTTTTTTGAATTGATTATTTCCTCCGGGAAGTCTATGAAGAATCCGCTGAAGTTCACAGTTCGTGGGTGGTTCAACTCAATCGTCGCATGAAAAGGATTCTGGCCGTTGGCTCGGGCGTCTGGTTATGTGTTTTCATCAATCCTTATGCGGCCGAAACGGCCCAGACGAGGATTTACTGCCTGTCGCTGCGGTTTCAGCGAGGGCAGGACATGTTTGGACTCTCCGCCCTGGACTTGAGCACGATCAGCCTCGACACTCCCAACGGGGAACTGGCGCCGTCGTTCACTACGCCGAGCCATTTCAGTGGCTTCCGCATCAGCGACCCGGACACCGGAGAACTTGTCGAGGAAGGCGAAATCGATCTCGACACGCCTGCGTTCGTCGATGCCAACGGCAACGGATTTGATGATTTTTTCGAGGTGAGCCAGCCGGTCACCGCGGTCAGCAGCGGCATTTACAGTTCGGCTGTTGACAGCGGCACGGTCAGGGCGACATGGGGCAGGGACGCAGGCTCCAAAGATGGAACCTGTGTACTGAGGTTGACAAGCAGCATGGTCGGGCTCTTGGGTGATTTCACACACAATTTTGAGTTGATTGAATACACCGGGCCGCTGAGTTACACGCCTGGCGCGAATCGCGTCACCGGCTCCGTCAACCTGACACAGACCGGGGATCCCTCCAGCCAGCTCACCGGACCAATTGAATTCATCAAGTCTCCAACCAACCGGTTCGACAAACTGGACCTCCAGCACGCAGTCTGGACGAACACGGTGTCGCAGACATACAGAATCAGCAACGACATTGATTCTTTTCTGAGGGATCTCACCCTCAAAACCAACTACTACGGCTTTGTGGATTTTGACGACGGCGACCCGGACACGACTGATCCAGACTATTACACGTGGGTTCTTTCCATTGACGACGCGAACGACTCGAATGCCAACGGAATCCCGGACTTCACCGACGATGTCGGTTCCACCGCACCGCGCGCCCCTTTTTTAACGATGGTGAACGGGACGACGAATTTGCTTCTAAGCGTCAGTGGCACCGTCGGGAGTGTTCACGAAGTCCAGCAAACCGCTTCATTGAGTTCGACCAATTGGACGCTCGTTTCCTCCGTTACACTGACCAACGATCCGCAAACGGTGACTCTGCCGCTACCGACCAACATGACCAGCTTCTGGAGAGTGCGCGCGTTGTGACGCGTTAGAGCGGAGTGAAATGAAAAATTTGCGCGCCGTGATCCGGCAGGTCCAGATACAGCCCCTGATTTTGCAGGTCGTCTCCGTAACGTTGATGTTCCTCTTCGCCCAGCAGATCCTTCATTTGCCAGTCGCGTTGCGCCAGCCCTTCGACAGTAAGCGAAACAAAACATTGACTGCGATGCGGAGCCAGATTCACGACCACAAGGTCAAAGGAGCCGGGTTGTGATTGCCATTGAACCACGACGAAATTGCGGTCGGTGGGATTGTCCGGCCAGGCGAGATGCGGTCTGAGAATCTCGAATTTGCCTCGTCCAACGGCACTGGATTCCAGCGAGGCGAGGAGCCGTTCGTAGAAGGCCTCAACCTGTGGCTGGCGCGGTTCGCACGGCCGGCGGCTGAGCTGGACCGACGTTTTGATCCGCGCGCCGGTCAACTGCCCTTCATGCGCAAGGCGCAAACCGGGTAGGCCGAAACTCAACAGCGCGGCCGCGCGATGCTCCGGCAGCGCGAGGATCGAGGCGGCGCGGGGTTCATCGTGGTTTTCCAGAAAGTGCGCGTTGCGGCCAACGAATCCGGGCGCGACGCCAAGCAGATGCCGGTGGACGCCAGCGAGGTCACGATAGACAAGGTAATCGTAGAGACGTTTGTCGTACGTGTAATCGAAACCGAGGGACTGCAATCGCGCTTCAAGGTCCCAATAGACCTCCCCGAGGAACAAGAATTCCGGTTGCGTCTTTTTGACAGCCGAAATCGCGTCTGCCCAGAACTCACGCTCGATTTCAGACTCGGGACAGGGGAAATGCTCCCATGTTCTGGTAAAGACGTCATTCAACAACAGCATGGACATGTCGCAGCGCACGCCGTCACACCGGGCCGCGACCGATTTCAGCGTTTCGATCAGGCAAGCGCGCGTATCGGACCGGCGGACATCGAGTTGAACGGTGTCTGCCCACGCGGCAAAGTTCGGATCTTTTCCGTGTGCAAGCCAGCAGCCGCCGGCTTCGGATTTGCAATAAAATGTTTCCGGAGCCCGGGCCGGGGCTTGAACAAACAGTTCAGGCCTTTCGACCACCCACGGGTGGTCCAGACCGAAATGGTTCGGCACGAAATCGAGCAGCAGCCGCATGCCGCAAGCATGGAGTTTCTTGTGGAATTTCTTCAGCTCCCGTTCGCCGCCAAGCTCGGGCGACACTGCATAATCGGCGACCGCGAAAGGCGATCCGGCGATATCTTCTTCCTTCCAGTCAGGCAGCAGGTTGGCGAGCTCGGAGCGAAGTTCCGTGTCCGCAAGTGCGACGGCTCGGCTGCGCGGGCCGGTCGGCCAGACGCCCATGAGCCAGATATGTGTGAAACCAAGGCGTTTCAACCGTTCGAATTCAGAGTCGGGCACAGCGCCGAGCGGGATGTCGCTGCCGAGTCGTGCGGAGAGACTGCGCATCCAGCAACGGGTGTTAATCTCGTAAACAAACGGCTGTTTCATGTCCTTCCGGTCAATTCCTCTCAAGTCGCATCGAAGCCATGATGTTTCGACAGGATTTCTGCCCGGGCCGTTCAAGGAGCGGGAGGCGGCGCCGGGATTTCGAGGGGCGCCAGGTTGGTGGCGGAATAACTCAAATGGGAGGCGATGGAGGATTCACCTGTCTCCAATGCCGTTGAAATTTGTGGTTTTCAAATCAGCCATGCAATGGGTATAACCGGGAAGTTCAGGCCGGACCCAGCACTGAACGTTTCATGAACAGTCGAAACAACCGAAATCAACGGAGGGCGTGCTCGATGCGCCACGCGACGGGGCAGCTTCAGATTTTGGCGAGAGCCGGCTTCAGCGAGCCGGACTTGCCGCGGCACTTGCGCGGGGCTGCAATGACAGGTTTTGACAGGCTTCTTCCATGCCTGGGCCGCTCATGCGTCCGTTCCATTGTTGATTCGCGCAGAGTTGACTGGAAAGGAGGCGTCCCAGAGTGAGCATCACCGGCACGGTCGGCACAATACTGAATCAAAAGGGCCGCCAGGTGTATTCCATCCGGCCAGACGCGACGGTATTTGAAGCCATCGGTCTCATGGCGGACAAGAACGTAGGCGCGTTGCTGGTAATGTCCGGTGACCAGCTTCTGGGAGTTGTGTCCGAACGTGATTACACGCGCAAGGTGGCTCTTAAGGGGAAGACGTCGCGCGATGCGAAGGTGTGCGAAATCGTTTCAAGTCCGATCGTTTCCGCCACACCCGGTCATAGTGTGGAGGAGTGCATGAGGTTGATGACAACCCATCGTGTCCGGCATCTGCCGATCCTCGAAGATCAAAAGATCGTCGGTGTCGTTTCTATCGGAGACCTCGTCAACTGGACCATCTCCGCCCAGGACGCGACCATCGAACAGTTGAAGAGTTACATCACCGGATTGTAGCCCGGCTAAAGGAGAATGGAATAATCCGGCCCGCCGTCGTCCTTCAGGGTAGATTGGTGTATCCCATCAGAAAACGGTCGCATTCGCGCGCCGCGCCGCGCCCTTCGTTGAAGGCCCACACAACAAGGCTCTGGCCGCGACGACAATCGCCCGCGGCAAACACCTTCGGGATGCTCGTCTGATACTTGCCGTGGTCCGCCTTGATGTTGGTGCGGGGGTCGCGTTCGACAGCGAGGGCATCGAGCAACGGCTGTTCCGGGCCGAGGAATCCCATGG
Source organism: Candidatus Angelobacter sp. (assembly GCA_035607015.1). Classification (NCBI taxonomy): domain Bacteria; kingdom Pseudomonadati; phylum Acidobacteriota; class Terriglobia; genus Candidatus Angelobacter; species Candidatus Angelobacter sp. The sequence continues at coordinate 8,922 of DATNDF010000044.1, forward strand.
CCAATAGAACGAGTTGCGTGGCTACCACTCTTTCGGTGCCCGCCACGTTCTTCGGGATGAACTGGCCTTTGTCGTTCCGCTCCCATTCCACGTTGACGAGGTGCACGGCCTTCACCTGGCCATGTTCGTCTCCTTCGAACTTCGTCGCAGTTGAAAGGTAGATGCGTGGATCGGCGCCAAACTTCGCGGCCGCTTCTTCCTGTCCGTAATCGAGCCGGTAAACTTTTGGCCACTCCGGCCAGGGATTGTCCTTCGCGCGATCCGCCGGAGGTTTCGGCAGAATCTCGACCTGCAGCAATGTTTTACAGCCGTGGCGCATGGCCGTGCCGACGCAGTCTGTGCCCGTATCGCCGCCGCCGATCACGACCACATCCTTGCCGGCTGCGGAGATGAAATTCCCGTTGCGATGACCGTCGAGCAGACAGCGTGTGTTCGCGGTAAGAAATTCCATCGCGAAGTGGACGCCCTTGAGTTGACGCCCTTCAATCGGCAGGTCGCGCGGTTTTGTGGCGCCCGTGCACAGAACGATCGCATCGAAGTCGTCGAGAAGCTGTTTC
>DATNDF010000045.1 GCA_035607015.1 Candidatus Angelobacter sp.
GATCGAAGAGCAACAAGGAACCAAACCCGTAACCCGCGGCCATCACACCAATCCGCCGGTTATCCGTTGATTCCGTGGATTGGTGTGATGGCCGCGGGTTACGGGTTTGGTTCCTTGTTGCTCTTCGATCCAGCCCGGCGCCGCCAGTGGTTGTTCCGCCTGGGCGCACTGTCGATTGCGTTCTTCATTCTGCTTCGCGCCACCAACGCCTATGGAGATCCAGACCGATGGTCGCACCAGAAGAACGCATTGTTCACGCTGTTCTCGTTTCTAAACTGTCACAAATACCCGCCGTCACTCCTGTATCTGCTGATGACGCTTGGGCCGGCGATGATTGTCCTGGCGCTGCTGGATCGGGGAACACCGCGATGGCTCCGACCGGTTCTGGTTTTCGGTCGCGTGCCGCTTTTTTACTATCTGCTTCACATTCCATTGATTCATGGTCTGGCTGTCGTGCTCGCTTATATCCATTTCGGCCATGCGGAATGGCTGTTTGCAAATCCAACCGGCGGCGGTCCCCCGCCGATGCCCGCGAATTACGGATACGGTCTGGCGGCGGTTTACCTGATATGGATATGCGTTGTGCTGGCGTTGTACCCACTGTGCCGCTGGTTTGCCGAAGTCAAGCGGCGGCGGCGCGAGCCGTGGCTTAGCTACCTCTGAGATTGTTGGGCAAAGTGAAAGCCACGAGCATCCTGGTCAACAAATAGTTGAAAAGGAGTGAAGTTCTCCGCAGTCTCTTGGCATGAGATTTGGGTGGAAAATCGGTCTGGCTTTAGCGGCGGGATTGTTTCTGACTTCCTGTGAAAAACGGGCGCCCTCCGCGCAGCCGAAATTGTCCACGCTCAAACTCTGGCTCGGCCCGAGGGAGCTGACTGCGGAGGTCGCGCAAACGCTGGTCCAGATTCAAACCGGCATGATGTTCCGGACGAACATCAACGAGGGTGAAGGAATGATATTCATCTTGCCATACCCGCAACAGGCGGCGTTTTGGATGAAAAACTGTGTTGTGCCCCTGTCAGTCGCCTACATAGACCCCGACGGAATCATCCAGGAAATCCACGACCTTCAGCCGGGCAATACGAATACGGTCTTCTCCGCGTCGGAGAATATTCGTTACGCCCTGGAAACCCGCCAGGGCTGGTTCGATCGGAACATGATTTCCACGGGCGTCGTCGTTCGCACGGAACGCGGCTCTTTGACGGAGACCTTTTTGGGGCGACGTTGAGCGCGCGATTGGCGCAACCCACATGAGAATTGCCCTGGCTCAGATCAACACAACGGTCGGTGACTTCGCCGGTAACGAGGAGAAAATCCTCGACGCTTATCGCCGCGGCGTTGAGGCCGGAGCAGAAATGGTGGTTTGCCCGGAACTGGCGACGACCGGCTACCCGCCGCGCGACTTGCTGCTCAAGAACGGCTTTATCAAGGGTAACCTTGCGTTGCTGGACCGTCTGGCGGCTGCAACAGACAAGACAGGTTTGCTTGTCGGTTACGTCGGTGAAAATCCGAGGCGGCCCGGGCGCGAGGCGACGAACTCCGTCGCTCTGCTGCAAAACGGGAAGATCCTGGCGACCCGCGTCAAGACGCTATTGCCAACTTACGATGTCTTTGATGAAGACCGTTACTTCGAGCCGGCAAAAGAAAATGCGCCGGTCGAGTTCAATGGACAGAAGATCGGCCTGACGATTTGCGAGGACGTCTGGAACGACGAGGACTTCTGGCGCGACCGGCGGTATCGGCGCAACCCCGCCGTGGAACTCGCCGAAGCGGGAGCGAAAATCATCTTCAATGTTTCGGCGTCGCCGTGGCACCTCGGGAAAAACCAGACGCGCATGGACATGCTCCATAGCCTGGTGGCTAAAACGCGCGCGCCCCTGGTTTATTGCAATCTCGCCGGTGGAAACGACGAACTCGTGTTCGATGGTTGCAGCCTTGCGTTAAACGAGGCGGGGGATTTGATCGCGCGCGGCGCGTTGTTCAACGAGGATTTTGTCGTCGTGGACACCGATTCAACCCACGCTGCCGGTCCTGACACGAGCGCGGACGAGGAGAAAGTTTTCAAGGCGCTCGTCCTCGGCCTGCGCGATTACATTCACAAGTGCGGCTTCAAATCAGTCGTGCTCGGACTGAGCGGTGGCATCGACTCGGCGCTAACGGCTTGTCTCGCGGTCGCGGCGCTTGGCGCTGAAAACGTCCGCGGTGTTTCACTGCCGTCGCAGTTTTCGTCCCGGGGCAGCCTCGACGACGCCCGTGTGCTGGCTGAGCGCCTGCAGATTCAGCACGACGTGATCCCCATTCAGCCGCCGTTTGACGCGGTCAAGTCGCAACTCAAGGACGTGTTCGCGAAACGGCACGAGGACACGACCGAGGAGAATGTACAGGCGCGATTGCGTGGCGTGACCTTGATGGCGCTTTCGAACAAGTTCGGTTCGCTGTTGCTGACGACAGGGAACAAAAGCGAATTGGCGGTGGGGTACTGTACGCTTTACGGGGACATGTGCGGTGGTCTTGCGGTCATTAGCGATGTGCCGAAGACGATGGTGTATCGGCTCGCGCGTTGGATCAACCGGGACAAGGAAATCATCCCGGCTGCGTCCATCACCAAAGCGCCGTCCGCAGAATTGCGCCCGAACCAGACCGACCAGGACTCGTTGCCACCGTACGACGTCCTCGACGCGATCCTCGAAGCCAACGTGGTCGAGGGCAGGTCCGCTGCGGAAATCATCGCGAGCGGATTTGACGAAGCTACGGTGAAGCGCGTCGTGCGGCTGATTGATCTGAACGAATACAAGCGCCGCCAGGCCGCGCCCGGATTGAAAGTGACCAGCAAGGCGTTCGGCGTCGGGCGGCGTATTCCGATTGCTCAACGATACCGCGAGGTCTGAAATGCATTCGAAGTCGAAGGAGCTTTTTGAAGAGGCGCTGAAATACATCCCCGGCGGGGTGAACTCGCCCGTGCGTGCGTTTCGCGCGGTCGGCGGACAGCCGTTTTTCGTCAACAAGGCGAAAGGTGCCCGCGTGTGGGATGTGGATGGCAACGAATATATTGATTACGTATGCACCTGGGGACCGGCGATTCTCGGTCACGCACATCCGAAAATCATCAGGGCGGTGCAGCAGGCTGCGGAAAACGGGACGAGCTTCGGCATACCAAACCCATCCGAGGTAACGATGGCGAAGCTTGTCTGCTCCGCTGTGCCGAGCGTGCAGAAGGTCCGCATGACGAATTCAGGAACAGAAGCCTGCATGTCCGCCATTCGACTGGCGCGCGGGTTCACGAAGCGGGACAAGATCATCAAGTTCGAAGGATGTTACCACGGCCACGCGGATTCGCTGCTGGTCAAGGCCGGCTCCGGCGCGTTGACGTTTGGTCATCCGGACAGCGCCGGTGTGCCTGCCGCGTTCACACAACACACCATTGTTCTTCCGTTCAACGACACTGACGCCGTGAAGGCCGCATTTGACGCGAACAAAAGCCAAATCGCCGGAATCATTTTGGAGCCTGTGCCGGGCAACGCGGGTTTGTATCTGCCGAAGCCGGGTTACCTGGGGTTTCTGCGCAAGATCACGGCGGAGAACGGCGCGCTGCTGATCTTCGATGAGGTAATGACCGGCTTTCGGCTCGCGTGGGGTGGGGCGCAGGAACGCTTCGGCATCGCGCCCGACCTGAGTTGCTTTGGAAAGATTATTGGCGGGGGTTTGCCGGTGGGCGCATTCGGTGGACGCGCGGACATCATGGATTTGCTCGCGCCGCTCGGTCCCGTGTATCAAGCCGGCACACTGAGCGGAAATCCATTGGCGATGGCAGCGGGCATCGCGGCTTTGGGAGAACTCTGCGAGCCCCTCACCCCGACCCTCTCCCATCCGACGGGAGAGGGAGAATCATCATCAGCCGGGGAACCTGCCGCACGGCCTACAAAGGGAGCGCGAGGTTCACAATCTATCCCCCGTCCAGAGGGTGCGGGGAATGTGTACGCGCGCCTCGAAGAAATGGGCGCGCAGCTTGAGACGGGGATGAGAGACGCAGCGAAGAAGGCTAAAGTGCCGGTACAGTTCAATCGCTGCGGCTCGATGTTCTGCGCGTATTTTGCCGACCACCCGGTCCACAATCTTGCCGACGCAATGCACAGCGATCGCGAACGTTTCAAGAAATTCTTTCACGGCATGTTGGCTGAGGGGATTTATCTGGCGCCGTCGCAGTTCGAGGCGGGATTTATTTCTACGGCACATACGCCGCAGGATATTCAAACGACAGCGAGCATCGCGACGAAAGTGGTTGGGCAACTTTAGTAAAATGCGCATCCTCGCCATTGACCACGGAACGAAGCGAATTGGCATCGCCATCAGTGATGAACTGGGGATGATCGCGCAGCCGTTGGAGTTCATCCCGGCGGAGCCGTTCGTTAAGTTTTTGGACCGGTTCAAAGAAATCCTGCGCGAGAAGCAGGTGGAATTGATTCTGGTCGGCATGCCGCGGAACATGGACGGGAGCTACGGTCCGGCAGCGTTGAAAGTGCAGGAGTTTGTCGCAGTGCTGAAGGGTTCCATCACCATTCCGATCAAAACGCTGGATGAGCGATTGACTTCCGTGCAGGCGAATCGGCTGTTGATTCAGGGCAACGTTCGCCGCGACGCGCGCAAAGAGAAAGTGGACAAGATGGCGGCGGCGATTTTATTGCAGGGCTACCTCGACGGTGTCCATTGAGGTCGGTCACAGATGAAACACGGATCGAACCCAGATTCGTTCTTTTTATCCGTCTTTGTTCTGTGTTCAATTGGTGGCTGAAAATGTCGGACATCCTCAAATTCAAGCTGGTCATTGCGTACGACGGCACGAATTACGAAGGCTGGCAAGTGCAGAAAACCGGAGTGGGCGTGCAGCAGAGAGTGGAAGAAGCGCTGGCGAAACTTTTCCCCGGCGGACCGCGGTTGCACAGTTCGAGCCGGACTGATACGGGCGTTCATGCGCTCGGCATGGTGGCGCATGTGGAGATTGGAAAGGCCGGATTCAAAATGCCCGTCCGCAAACTGGCCCTCGCGTTGAACGCGTGGTTGCCTGAAGACGTCCGTGTCGTGTCGGCGACCCGCTGCCGGCCGGATTTTCACGCGCGGTTCGACGCGACAGGCAAGCAGTATCGCTACTTTGTGTGGAACCACGCGGCGATGAATCCGTTGTTGCGCCATCGGGCATGGCACGTGCCGAAGCCGCTCGATCTGGCGGCAATGCGCGCGGCGGCGAGGCTGGTTCCCGGACGGCACGACTTCAAATCGTTCGCGGCCAATCGGAATTATGAAATGGAGTCCACGGTGCGCACATTGACACGTTGCGACATCAAGAGGGGCGGTCGGCTGTTGACCTTCATCATCGAAGGAGACGGGTTCCTCTACAAGATGTGCCGTGGCATCGTTGGCACGCTGGTGCAGGTGGGGCAGGGGAAGTTCGCGGTTTCGGAGATCAAGAAGATGGTTGACAGCAGGGATCGCCGCGCCGCCGGCATGACCGCGCCGGCGCATGGGTTGGTCCTTTGGAGGGTCTATTACCCAATGCGGAGACATCGAGGGCGCGGGAAGAAGCGAATGGGAAGTTCCGGTTCTCGCCTTCGCGCCCCGGCGGTTCGATCATGAACGTTGTTTTGGTCGAACCGGAAATTCCGCCGAACACGGGCAACGTGGCGCGGTTGTGCGCCGCCACGCATACCACGCTCCATCTGATCGAGCCATTCGGATTCAAGCTCGATGACAAACAACTGAAACGCGCTGGAATGGATTACTGGCAGCACGTGGAGTGGCATCGGTGGCCGAACTGGGCTGCGTTTCGAAATCAACTTCCGTCCGGCGCGCGGCTTTGGTTGATCGAATCGGGCGGGCCGACGCTTTACACTCAAGCCCGTTTTGCGCCGGATGATTACCTGGTGTTCGGGCGGGAAACCGCGGGGCTGCCGAAAAAGCTGCTGGAAGAAAAGCGCGATAGCTGGCTGCGCATCCCGATGTTCAATCCGGAATCGCGCTCTCTGAATCTTTCGAATTGCGCTGCGCTGGTGTTGTTCGAGGCTCTGCGACAGCAGGGGTTTCAGGGCGGAAAATGATCCGCAATCGCAGGAACCCATTCACAGCGCGGTTTCAGCCTCCTTGATGAGCGCAATGATTTTTTCCGGTTTGTCGACGGAGCTCAGGCTCTGTCGCAGTTTGGGATCACGAATGAGCCGGCTGATGCGGGCGAGAATCCCGAGGTGTTGCGCCACGGTGGTCGTGACCAGCAGAAAGAAAAGATGGGCGGGCCTGGCGTCGATCGCGCCGAACGCGATCCCCTGGTCGTGCCGGCCAAAGACGACCACTGGTTTTGCCACGAGGCCGACCAGCGCATTGCGCGCATGGGGCAGGGCCACGCCGTCGCCAATGCCGGTGCTGTGGAGTTGCTCCCGCTCCTGCAGGGCACGGAGGAGGGTTTGCCTGTCTTGTGGGCGGTCCGCGATCTCCGGAATCTTAGCGACAAGCTCGGCGAGCACGTCGTCGCGTTGGCGACCGCGCAAACGCAATTCGACCGTGGTGGGGGAGATCAAATCGCCCAGGAGAAGCCGCTTTTGCCCGGACCCTGCCATAAGTCGGCATCGTAGAACCGGTCTTGCCGCGATGAGAAGAAAAATTATTCTCGCGCCTGATCGGAGCGCATTGGATCTGTGGGGCGGCGGGAGAGTGGATTAGCGGGCCGCAGGTTCAGAAGTTGAGATCGCGCGGAAGGGTCGGGCGATGTTAGCGTTGCCAACCGGCGCGAAGACCCGCTAACGTGGACCGTCATGGGCGCTTGGCGCAGTGGTTAGCGCGTCTCGTTTACACCGAGTAGGTCGGGGGTTCGAATCCCTCAGCGCCCACCATTTCAGATTTCAGGCCGACGCGGAGATGGTTTTCAGATCTGCGCGGACCTGTTCGTAGGTCGTCGAATATCGCAGGACTTCAGGATCGGGCTCGGTTCCCCAATGTTTGCAGGCTTCGTGGTATGCCTCGGGCCACCAGTTGCGATGCTGTGTCAGGCCGTCTTCCCGCCACTTGTTCCAGTTCATCAGGACGCGCGACCAGCATTGGTCACCGTATTGAACGGCTTTTCTGGCATCGTCGAATTCCTTGAGATACCAGTCACGACCGATGCGCGCGTGCAGCACTTCGTCCGCCCAGTCGTAGTCCTGAAACAGGGCCGACAACGGATTGCGTGAAGCCATCCCGACCTCCCATTCGAAGCGTTTCCCGTTTTTCGGCATCAATCCCTGTTCGATGAAGTAAAGGACCGCGTGCCGCTCGATGGGCTTGAGTTGAGTGTTCAGCGCGAGCGACCATGTGAAATTGATCATGACGTTGCGTGGCCAGTCGATGCCGAGGTTGGCAAAGCCGACCTCGCCCATCATGGCGTGGCGGGCTTCGTCCCAGAGCTGCCGGGTCATGTCGCGGTAATAATCCCATGATTTGTCCGTTGTTTCGCTGATAATGCTGGCCATCATTTCCGGCACGTCAACTTCCCGCAGACGCTTGTAAAACATCATCAGCGTCTTCGGCTCGGGCGGAAATCTGGCGTCGTAAAGAAACACTTCGGCGTTCACGCCCATGTTAAAAGGATCGGGGAAACGCTCGTCGCGTTTTGGCCGGCCGTCGTATTGGTAAGGCCGGATTGAGTGGAGGCGCGAAATGTTCCTGGCGACAGGAGATTGTGTTCCGTCCAGTCCGCCGGCAACGGCCAGACAATCATCCAGCAGTGACAGCCAGGACAGCGTGCGCTCACGAACTGTCTCATCGATGAGACTGTCAACGGTCACGGCGCCAAACTTCAACATGTCGTCGAGTTCGAGCAAAGCGAACCGGCAGACGCGCGCGGATGGCTGGTCCGCCAGGGGGTTGGTGTCCGCCAAGTGGCGTTCCAACGCAGTTTTCAAGGCTGGCAACGCCTTTTCATAAAGGCCCAGAACCAGCTCCTCCGTTGTTGGCGCGGCCAGGATTTCATCAAACAGGATCTCAAGGCCAGGGTCCGGAACGACGTCGAGGCCGAGCGGGGGTTCGCGCATTTCACCAACCCGCTTCCTGAGCGTTGCCGTGTGTTCGGCACAGAGATACGCGTGCAGGCTGAAGCCCATTTTGAGTTCGTAAACCGGTTCGGCGGTGATGCGAGCGGTGAAAATCTGGTGGAGACGTTTGAACGCGTAATGATAACGCTTGAGCCGCCGGACACATTCCTCAACCGACAGCCCCGGCTTCATCGCCTGGTCCATCGAGCATACGCCGGCCAGCGCCGGCAGGTTGCGATACGTTTTATAGGTGTTCATGGAGGAGTTCTGTTGAAGTCAACTTACAGCAAGCGGCCGAAAAGCACGACAGTGAAATCAGAGACCGGGGAGAATGTCGGTGGAGCGGCGGATCAGAAGCTGAAATTTGCCGTGTTCGTCCGCCACACGTCTTCGACCGCCCACAAATTGAGAGGGGTGAGCGATCGCCCGAACTTGAGGAACCGCGCGCTGCCGTCGGCAAACGCGAAATCAGAACCGCCGGCGCGATTGTTGTTGTTCCCGCCCGTCGAGTGACGGCCGTGCTCGACCTCCTGAAGGTCGTTTCCCATATCCCCCTGAATAAAGTCCATGTAGAAATGCCCGGACTTGGAGCGTTTTTCCCCAATAACCACGGTCTCGGAAGGCTGGTGAACGGCTGATTCTGGCATCGTGAACAGACCGCTGCCGCCCATGTAGCTTTGGAACTGACCGGCTTCCAGTGAAACCTGGAAGAAATCGTTCCATGCATTGATGATATAACTTCGCGGGGCGGCATCGGCGGGAAAATTGGTTGGATCGGCGCCGAACGTGGTGGGATTTGGAACGTCCGTCGGGCATTTCAATACGCGCAAATCTTTGTAGGTCTCCCGCAGCCGGGTGGTCCATGCGGGGTTGAAAACGCGCGGCGGGAATTTTCCCGCGTTGTCGTCGGCGTAAATGACATGCGCGATGCTGAGTTGGCGCAAATTGTTTATACACGCGATGCGGCGGCCGCTCTCCTTGGCGCTGGCCAGCGCGGGCAGAAGCATTCCGGCCAGTATCGCGATGATGGCGATGACCACGAGCAGTTCAATCAATGTGAACGCCCGGGCGGCATCGTCAGGGACGAATCCGGCAACCGAAGGTTTTCGCGACTCTACGGGCATTGTCGGAGGTTACGGGGAGGTTTTACCGGTGTAAGGGGTTTCGAGCAAGCCGAACTTTGCCGGCTCGAGCGCCATGCGGTCGGCCGTCGCCGTTTTTGGTGCGCGCTCACAAAAATTAAATCTACGACAGAGTTTTCTCGTCATAAGAACTTGATTCGTATAAAATCCGTCGTTCCTGTGCACCGACTGTCTGCCATTGCGCCTTTCTGCTTGCTGTCCGTCTCGGCTTTGGTCGCGCCGCCGAGCGTCGCGGCCGCGGGCCGGGAACAGGCGGTGCGAAGGGTGGACGTCGATTTTGACCGGGATATTCGGCCCATTTTCTCGAAACGATGCTATTCCTGTCACGGCGCGGAAAAGCAAAAGGGCGGCCTCCGCCTCGACAACAAAGCGAGCGCCCTGGGTGGCGGTGACGACGGGAACGCGATCAGGCCCGGGAACAGCGGCAAGAGTTCGCTTTTCAAGTACGTGGCCGGGCTTGATGCCGAGAAAATCATGCCGCCCAAAGGCGAGCGCCTGACTTCAAACCAGATCGAGAGATTGCGGCAGTGGATTGATGCCGGCGCTCCGTGGCCCGACGAAATCCCATCGGCGGCGGCGCCTGACCCCCGGAACCACTGGTCCTTCAAGGCGCCGGTTCGTCCCCATATTCCGCCGGTGCGAAACAAACGCTGGGTTCGTAATGCCATTGATGATTTTATTCTGGCCAGACTGGAAGAGCAGGGGTTTACGCCCTCGCCGGAAGCGGATCGCGTGACGTTGATCCGGCGGCTCTCCCTGGATTTAATTGGCCTGCCGCCGAAGCCGGAGGAAGTCAGGAATTTCGTCTCCGATAGAAAGGCCGGCGCGTA
>DATNDF010000046.1 GCA_035607015.1 Candidatus Angelobacter sp.
TTGGTTTTGTCGGACGACTGCCGTCGTGGATCTTCGAGCTGTTCTCGCAGCGTGCGGTATTCCTTGAAACTGATCGAGAGCGTCGCTCGAGCAGGCGTGCCGTCAGGATGAAACATCGTGACCTTGCGGCTCAGCTTCTCAATCACCGCGAAGAACTCCAGTGGTCCCCAGTTAAATCGAACCGGAGGAGGAGCATGTAAGTCGCGATCGATTTCAAGTAGTTTGAAAAGATCCGCAAGGCGTTTGGTGAGCGGGTTTTCTTCCTTCTGCTGTAGTGATGTCGGACCCTTAGGATCTGTGTAGTCGTCGAGGAACAGATCCAGGCTGAGACGGTCTGACTCGCCACTCACAAATTGCAGGAGTGGCGACGAGAGGCCTGGCACCGGGGTAGCTTTAAACGAGTTGGTTCGCTCAAAGCTGTACTCGGTGGGATTGAAAAGCGCAGTGATGACTTTACCCTTGTCCGCGCCATCGAGGACGGTAATAGTCGCTTTCTTGAGTTGGGCCTTAGTCATCGTTCCTCAAAGTCCACGCCGCTGGCGCTCGATGCGCATACGTTGCTCCACGCGGCTAATCACATGGTCTGTCAATCGATCCAAGACCGCAGGATCAAGCCTCGTTACTTGCGTTGCCGCCGCCGGTGCGGGGAGAACGGCCACTCCTACCGCGGATTCGTGGTCCGGTTGTGGGCGACCCTGCGTTCGACTAGCCGACTCGGACAATTCCGCACCACGTTCGTCGTCGTCGCTGGTCAGCGGAGTCTGCCCTGTGCGACGCCAGACAAGTTGCTCGGAGTGTTCGTACTGAAACTGCAAAGTCCTCGTTCCAGCCTGACGATTCGCAACCGGATCACGAAACTCCGGCTGACGCCGGGAAGACACTTGCTGCCAGTGCTGCCAGATTTGCGATCGCGTCTGCAAAAACCGTGTATGTACTCCGCGCTGCAAACTCGCGCGAACTTCCGGCCTGGGATCAAAAAACTGGCGACGCTCGGGCTGCGTGGTCCACGTGACGACCTGGTTCGTGAGCGGCGGCCGCGAAACAGGCTGGGCCGCCGTTGGCGCCAGATGTTGTTTGGGGCGAGCGCTGTTGGATAGCCAACGAACTGGGGCCGGCGCTGTCCCTGGAAAGTGTGCTTTCAGCGTGTTGCGGGGCCACGAGACTCTTGATGCAAGTGTTACTGAACCGCGCTGCTGCGCGCGCGAGTTCTTGCGTTCGTACATTTCGGGCGCCGCCTGCTTTGCCTTATCCAATTGCAGTCCAGGAGTTGCAGCTAACACGCTTGTCCAACGGTGGTCCATTACCACTCGCGTCCGGCCCGCGGCCGCGGCCGGGAAGTGACCTGGCATTGCCTTCGCTCGAGTTTGGCTGGTCATGTGCGAGGCAAAGTGAAAATGAAACTGCGGAAACCACGAACCTGGCGAAGGCCGCGACGCGCGACCGGTCGATGCATTTCCCAATGTCTTGCGCCTTAGCCTCCAGCGCAGGACCATCGGACGCCAGGTCTGGCTACGGCCGAAGGCGTTCAAGTGTCGTGCTGCGAAACGCCTGGCGGCGTTGTACGCTGCCAGTCCGATTACTCTGTACAACCATTTACCACGACCGTAGATCATGTCGCCTTCCGCAATCCGTGGTGCGCCAATTCGAGACTTTCCATCACCACGGGCGACGTTTGGGCGTCCAGGTCTGACGCCGTCCACTTCACCGGTAGTGCGTATTCAATTTGCCAGGCCCAACTTGGCACATTGGCCTCGTTCTGAAGCCGGATCCAAATCGTCTTTCGTTTGACCACGCCGTCGGCTACCGCCAGCGCCCATTTCCACAAATCGTCGAGGGCCAGACCACGCTCCAGAACAAGAACTGGATACGAAACCTGAGTGATGAGCTTGTGCTCGTATTCGATCACTCCACCCTCGCGGTAGGATTCGTACTTCACTTCACGAGACAGGCCCTTGACGCGCGTGAAACCTCCGCTCGTGATTCCCTCGATCTCGACGAGGAAGCGAAATGAGCGCAGCGGATCCAGACGTATCATCGCTGCGCGCTCCTCACTTCGAAGGGATTACTCGGAGCACCGTCGAGGACACGGTTGATTGCCGAGATCTCGCGACACCAACGTCTGCGTTCGTGGTGTTCAAGCTGCATGATTTCCGCGTGAGACCAATGAAAGTGACAGGCTATAAAGGCCATCTCCTCGTACAGCGACTTTACGGGATAGGCCTTCATGCTTCCCCCACGGCGGTAAACCTCCGCAGCGTTTTGCCTCCCGCGGCCCACTGCTTTTCCGGCGCCAGCTCCGGCGCAGCCTCTTCGTCGCCCGCGTTGAACTTCTCATACAGTCGCTGCAAGTAGGCGAGATCCGAGGCATACAAGTTTTCAATTACGCCCGTGTGGATATCGGTTAGAGTGCCGAGACGCATAACGACGCGCGCCAGCACAATCACCGCGAGATACGCTTCGTTTTGTTGCACGCGAGGATCGCGCAGCGGCAGGATCTCATCGGCCGCTGTGGCCAGGCGCATCGCGCCGCGCCGGTGTAAAGTGCCCGCTTCGTCTACGTAGCCCTTGGGCAGTTCGAATTCGATCTCGGTCTGGAAGCTGGAATGCGTGGTGGTGCTCATGTTTCGTTTCCCCTTTACATCACACGCTCGATGCCTTCATTTGCCAGCTCGAGCAGTTCGATCAACACCTCATTACCCTTGGCGTTAAGGTCGCTGGGGTCATACTTGATGGGCCAGGCATCCGTCACCACAAAGCGCGCACTGTCGGTGCCCGCCTCGTCCTGCACCACGATGACGACTTTCTTGCGCCGGTCCTTGACCTGTCCGGCCGACACGTCGGCATGCCACTTGAAAAGATCGAGCGCGGTGCCGCCGCTCGTAAGGCCCCACTTCAACGTAATGTTTCCGTATTTCGTGAGACCGCTGAGCTTTCTGACGTGCGGTGGGTCAGTGCCCTCGCGGTAATCGACCGCGTCGATCGTGGTCTCGGCGATCATGACCTCACTGAAACCAGCCTGCGTGATGTTGTCGATCTCGAGCCGGTAGCGAAAATTGCGTAGAGGATCGATGCGTGCCATAACGTAGCTCCTTAACGCTGGGCCTCAGCGGTATTTTGGAAGACGCGGAAAATAACGAACTCCGCCGGGCGAACGGGAGCGATGCCGATCTCGCAGATCAGCCGCCCGTTCAGGATGTCGTCCTGCGACATGGTGGTGCGATCGATGGTTATGAAGAACGCTTCCTCTTCAGTGCGGCCGAAGAGCGCGCCGCCGCGCCACTGCGAACGAAGGAATAGCCGGATCGTGTCCTTCACGCGGGCCCACAGGCGATCGTCGTTCGGTTCAAAAACCACCCATTGCGTGCCGTCATAAATTGAGTGTTCGAGGAAAATGAAAAGACGTCGGACCGAGACGTACTTCCACAAGCTGTCGGATGACAGCGTGCGTGCGCCCCAAACCCGTATTCCGCGTGCCGGAAAACTGCGAATAACGTTGACGCCTTTCGGATTCAAAACGCCCTGGGTGTTATCGTTGACGTCGAAACGAACGTTAAGGGCGCCACGCACAATCTCGTTTGCCGGTGCCTTAAAAACTCCCCGGTCAGTGTCAGTGCGGGCATAGACGCCGAGAACGTATCCGCCCGGTGGGACGCTGCGACGCGCGCCACTCTGTGGATCGGAGGCGATAATCCACGGCGCGTAAAAAGCAGCATAGGAGGTGTCCCACTTGTTCGTGCTTCGAGGATCCAGGTCGGACGGCTCGGAATTCTCATCCCCGTCGATCGCGGCAAACCGGAATCTCATCCTTTCACAATGGTCGATGATTGCCCGGTTGATGGCGGGTCCGTTGTCCGGTGGATGAGGTGCGTACACGAGGGCAACGTCGCGATATGGATCGAGCTCAAGCGCCTGAAGCCCCTGTTTCTGATCACGGGCGCCGTTAATCTTTCCTTCGAAGTCGTCGTTGCTGAGCGCGGCTGGGTCGTTTACGCCATTCTGATCCAGGAATTCACCCTGAACCGGACTGACCGGCGGCTTGGCTGGCGGAGTCAAGGTCGTCGCCTCAAGGGCGGCCAGCACGGAGACTGGCTGATTCGTTCCGGTGTCGATCAGTCGCTTCGTAAAGTAGTTGGAAGAATTCGGGTCAACCGATAAGTCGTCGTAGTCTTCCGCATATTGAGGGCGCGGCAGGGTGGTGCGGTTTATGGGCATGAACGGATCGAATGGCTGAAAACCGACCGGAAACTTAGACCAATAGGCCAGCTTCATGCGAAAGCCGCTGTTGCCGTCCGCGTCTACCGTCGAACCATTCTCAAATTTGACCCAGACCTTCAGCCCCCAGGCGCCCGGACCGGAGGCGCTAACTCGAAAGTCGCCAAAAGTCTTGGTCGCGGTAGTGGCATTTTCGCCGACGATGCGGCAAACATAGAGCCGCTTGCCTCCGTTTTCAAAAAACCCGTTGGCGGCGTAAGGCATGTAGCGACCCTCAAGGAAAACGCCGCCGAACCAACGGCTGTATTCGGTGTAGCTTGTTACCAGTCTTGGTCGAATAGGTCCGCGCTCGGTTTCTCCCAAAAATGCCGAGGTACTCGTCGGTACTCCCTCGATTGGCTTGGGACCTCGTTCGATCTCTTCGACGTAAACGCCGGGCGTTAAATATTCAGGCATGGTGATTCTCCAGGTTTGTAATCAGCGAGTTTCAGGTCAGCTGGATTGAGACGATCCGTGTCCGTGTCCGTGATCGTCTTCTTTCTCATATTTACAGCAATCAATGACGCTCGGAATTGCGCCGTCGGCGGTCTGGCCGAAGTTCTTAAGGCCATCTTCGAGTTGCTTCTTCAGGTTAGCGATTCGACTCGTAACGGCAGCCAGCTCAGCCGTTACTTTGGCCAATGCGTCTTTGGCCGGCGCATAGCGGTTTTCAACGAGGCAACAAATCAGCATGAAGTAATGGCTGGGATCGACCAGGTAGGCTTGCGGTGGAATTAAACGTTGGCGCAGGCTCCATTCGCCGACGTCTGGTCCGCAGCAATTGTCAGGAGTGCCTTTGTCGCACTCGCAGAATTTCGTGAAATTCTCATCGATCTTTGTTGTCCAATTGGAGCCCGCCGGCGGCGCAATTGCGAGGTGGAGCGGGATGATTTGGAAGAACACCGAATAGATCGATTTGCCGGGCTGGGTGCCGATTGACGAGTTCGCCAATTCAATCGCCGTTTTGTTGGCAGCGAGCACTTTTTGGATCGACTCTGCCGGAGCGCCCCAGGCCTTCATCACGCTGTCAATGCGGTCAAAGGTGCGTTGCTTTGCCGCCTTGTCGCGCGTGAGCCAGTACTCCAAATCCTGGATGTCGTTTAAGGTCGTGTAGAGTTTGCCATCGTCGTACAGCACCTTTTCCGCGTGATGAAGGTCATTGAGCAATGGGCAGACATAGCAATCAAGAATGCAGCGCCAGCAAGGCACCGCGCACACCAGCTTTCGAATCAACTCAGCGATTGCCGCGTCTTGCTTCACCCAATCATCCACCAGCCGTTCGTAGGTATCGCGGGTGTATTTGGTAGCCGCGTCCTTAGCCGCAGCGAGCAGCGTGGTGAGATCTTTTTGGAAATCTTTCGCATGGTCGCCGGCAGCGATGTCTGCGCCTTGTTTCGCCAGCAGCTCTTCGAGACAGTTCGGGGTTGAGCCAGGCGGGGTGGGACATTCGCAACAATGATCCGGCGGCGGACATTTCTCAGGCGGTTCTAATTTCGGCGGCGTGGTCTCGGGAAGCGGTTTGCACGTCTCTCCATCGCCAGGCGGATGAGGCTGAGGGGCTGGATGATCGGTAGGCACGCAATCATGACTGGATCTTCTGTACTCATTCATGGCTTATCTCCTAGTAGCGAACTCAGGGTTGCAACTCGTCCCAGGCGAACGTCAAAGCACTTAGTGTCGACGGGTCCGCGACACGACCTTGCAGCAGTTTAAAAACGGAAGAAGTACGTTCGTTTGTGTTACGACGCGCCCTCAGTTGGACAGTGAGCTTTCGGTCCGCATCGAGGTCAGGCTCCTCGGCGGCTGAAAGGCGCAATATCGACACGAAATCGCCGTGAGCGTTTGTACGCGAGGTCGTTCGCGCGTCGTGCCAGATGACTTTGTCTTCGTCGAGCCAGCGAAGCCCGACTTCGGCGTCGTCAACCGCGACCGGAACCTGCGGAGAAATGACACGCTTTTCGATCAGCGTGCCGCGTATCCCGGTGGTGCCGGAAGCGAATGGATAGTCTGCACGCGGTTGCAGTTCGATAGTGGTCAGCGGCAGTTTTACATCCGCTGCTGCAAGCTCAATGCTTTCGAAGGGAAGCACCCCCAGATCGAACGTGACCTTCTGCAAGTTTGCGATTTCTTCTTCAAGCCAGACGAAACAGCCACTCGCGTTCACGATCGGTTCGCCTTCAAGTCCCACGGCGACGACTTTCTTCACGCCTTGACTCACGCGAGACAGCGTCACTGCATCAAGCAATTCAATGCCAAACATCGCGTGGCGCTCGTAGGCCCTTTCCAGTTGGATTTCGAATGGCCGGCTCATATCGTGGCCTCCCCAAGCCTGGGCCCTGCTGACAATCGATCGTCCAACACAGCCGCCGCTAACGGTGGTTCGCTCTGCGGGTCGATCCAGACCGGAGTTGCGAGGTAAGCGATCGAGGTGCGGTAGTTCGCCGTCGGAAACAGCGCCCAGATGCGACTAGTTTCTTCAGCCGAAAGCGGCTCGAGCGTTACGTGCACGATTTGATTTTTGATGGACAACACCGGGTCCGCCTGCATCTCCTGGATGGCGTATCCCAGCGCCTTTAACAGCGGCTCCTCACTGAAACCCGGTAAAGTCCCGACCGTGACGAGAAAGTAGAGGTCGAGCGGTAGTGAATTACGAAACACGACAACTGGTGGAGGCGGCGTACTGGAAGGCACGGAATGTTCGCGATTGCGCAAACTTGGATTGGGTATTATTCGGTAGAGAAACAGAATGAGCGCGGCGCCACTGGAGTCAGCGTCGTCGAGCGGGCCGACGAAGACGGTACCCGGGACCGTGGAGGTGAGGAGCGCAGTCTCCAGACGCTTCTTGAACGCGTTGCTCACCTCGATGATCGCTTCAGCGCTCACGCAGCCCTCCTTGTCCGATTTAAATCGATCTCAACCGGCGGCAGGCCGAGCTTGGCTAACTCTCCGCGCGCGGCTTGCGCAATGTGCTCCAGGCTAATTTGCTTGTCGGCTGCTGCCGCGACGAACGCGCCGCGCAGCGTGATCTGTCGGATCTGTCCACCGGTGAGGTCGAGCCGGCGCGCAAGTTGACGGAAATCTCCGTCGCTCAGCGCGTGCGATTCTTCGGGAAGACACTGACGCCAAATTTTTTCCCGCGCGTCCATGTCCGGACGGGGAAATTCGAGGGCGAAGCGCAGGCGGCGCATGAAAGCAGGATCGAGATTTTTCCTCAGGTTCGTGGTGAGGATCGCGAGTCCGTCAAAAGCCTCCATCCGCTGCAGCAGGTAGGCTACCTCGATGTTTGCGTATCGATCGTGGGCATCCTTGACCTCGCTGCGTTTGCCGAACAAGGCGTCGGCTTCGTCGATCAGAATTGCGGCGCCCGATTTCTGCGCATCGGTGAACACGCGATCGATGTTCTTCTCGGTGTCGCCGATGTA
>DATNDF010000047.1 GCA_035607015.1 Candidatus Angelobacter sp.
AAGTCGGTTCGCGCCGGGCCTTTCGTCACATGGCCGTTCAGAGCAAAGGTTGAGCCGTGACACGGACAGTAGAACGTATGATCCGCCTCGGCCGTGAGCTTGCATTTGCGGTGAGTGCAGTACGAGGAAAGCGCAAAGAGCTTTTCCCCCTGGCGCACGATGAAAAATCCCTGGTTGCGATAGCGCGAGTAAATTCCATCCGCGGTGTAATTGCCGGCGGGCCCCGCGTTGATGATTTTTGGCCGAGCGGCTGAAGGATGGCCGCTCTCGCCCGATTGACAGCCCCCTGCGGCCAGGCCCGCTGTCAGAAACAAAAAGTGTCTCCGATTCATTTCCATGGCCACAAGGTCCGCCAACCGCCTCAATATTCAAAGACCAAACTTGTCGCGATGCCCCAATGCACGTCCTGGCGGGCGTTGTTGTTCATTGGGAAAACAAAGCCGAGACCGAGGCGCGGTTGGATGCGTCCGATGGTGTCGAGATTGACGCGGACGCCGGCCAACCCAGTGAGGCTCGTCTGGCCGGAGTCACCGTGGTTCAACGCAGTTTCGCCGGACATTTCGAAGAGCGGAATGATGCGCTGGACGTGTGGGATATGTAGTTGCTCGGGCGTAATCGAATAGCCGAGGTCGACACCGTATTCCCAGGAGTGCGCGCCGCCGTCTTCACCCGGGCCGAACAACATCGAATAGCCCGTGATGGCTTGCAGGGTCACGTGCTGGCCGAGGCGCAGGTCATTAAAAATTTTCGGGACCAATTCCGTGTTCTTGCTGACCGAGGAATGAACCGGAATGCCGACTTCCACGCCGGCGCCGGCGGTGGTGTCGAAAAAGCCGTTTTCGGAAACGAATTGATAGAAGGGATAACGCGCGCCGAGATCGATATTGCCGATGCCGTCCACGACATCCCCGGCTTCCGAGGCGCGTTCGTAGTGAAGTTCCGCCTCCACGGTCATGAGGCCAAAGCCTTTTTCGATTTCCGCCGTCACTTCGTCATCGGTCACGCTTCCGGCCTTGGTGTGGGTCCAATCGAGGCGCGCTTCGTTGTCTTCCAGATCGGAGTCATCGACGAGAAATGGTTCAGGAAATGCGCCCTGCCCGTATGAGCTCCGATGATCGAGCGCGTTGAATAATCCGTAACGGTTGCTGCTGTCGTCCGGGGCAGCGGGAGAATTAGTCTGGGCGTGCGCGCCGAAGACGGGCGCGAGCGCCAGGGCTGAGAGAATACCGAGAATACCGACTGAGTCATTTTTCAATTTCATGTGTGGGAAGATAGTAACGAGTCGAGAATGACGCTGCCGATGGCTTGTCATTTATTGACGGTGGATTGCAGTGCCGAATGAAGGAATTGCTTGCCACAATCAGCCGAATGCACCAGATATAGACTGCATGGGAACGCCGTTGGTCTGACCACCAGCGGTTTCCTGCCTCTCGCGCATCCGTAGCTCAATTGGATAGAGCTTCTGACTTCGGATCAGAAGGTTGCAGGTTCAAGTCCTGCCGGATGCACCATTGAAACTATGAGGTTGTTCTCACCCAATTGTTTCTAAAAATTTTGGCGCTCTACGATTCTTCGTGCCCTGTTCGTAGGCAAACGCAATCTTGAGTAACAGCGCTTCACTATAAGCCCGGCCAAAAAAGGACATCCCCACCGGCAACCCCAGGACCTGCCCCGCGGGCACGGTAATATTTGGATACCCTGCAACCGCCGCCGGCGATGAGCTTCCGCCTACATCTCGGTCCCCGTAAACAGCATCCGTTGTTCCCGCCGGTCCACCCGATGGGCCAAGAATTGTGTCCAGTTGATATTTGTCCATTACCGCGTCGATTCCCTCCGTGCGCGACCTGCGCCGGCATTTCTCCAGCGCGTCCAGGTAAATCTTGTCCGTCAACGGTCCTCGCGCTTGTGCTTTTTCAAATTGTTCCTGGCCAAAAAATGCCAGCTCGCGCTCCTTGTTTTTCAAATTGAATTCGATCAAATCCTGCAAACTGTGCATCTGCACATCCGGTCCCAGCCAGGTGAGGTACTCGTTGATTCCCGCTTTGAATTCATAACTCAAAACGATTCCTTCCGCGTCGCCTGCATTGGCAATGTTCTCATCGAACTCGACCAACGTCGCGCCCAGCGCTTTCATGTCGTCCCGCGCCTTTCGCAGCACGCCAGCCGCCGGCGACCCGCCGCGAAAAGATCTCATTGGGACGCCGATGCGCGCGCCTTTCAATCCGTTGACATCCAGCGAAGCTGCATAGTCGAATCCCGCCGCGACATTGCTGTTTTGCGTGGCTTCGTCCCGCGGATCGCCCCCCGCCAGCGCGTTCAGCAGAATCGCCGCGTCGGTTACCGTGCGCGCCATGGGTCCTGCTGTGTCCTGCGTCCGCGAAATCGGGATGATTCCTCTGCGGCTCACCAATCCCACCGTCGGCTTGATGCCCACAATCCCGCACACCGCGGA
>DATNDF010000048.1 GCA_035607015.1 Candidatus Angelobacter sp.
AGATGCACGCCCGAAGACAGCTACGGTGGACTCGGTACCTTCCTGATGTCCTGCGCCGGCCATTCGGGAATGTTCGTAACGAACGATCACAAGGCCACCGAGTCCCGCCAGCAGCTTAACGAGCTACGGTTGGAGCCGGTCCGCTATTGGAAGCACCGACCCGTTGCTGATCCTGTAAGCACGTCTGGCCTTCCGCCTCAGGCGGGACGCGTGTGTAGTCGAGATTTTTTCTTTCAACTCGGCTCGTATCTGGTTTAGAGACTTTTCGTCTGATAACAGAAGCGTCAGCACTTCCGGCTTCTCCCACCAGCCGAATGTGCGCGCTTTGCCTCCTATGATCTTGAGGCGCCACTCACTCATGCGCCCTCCGGTGATCGCGCGGTCCTTATGCTTCTTTTCGAACTGCCGCGGGGTAAGCGTTCTCATATCGTCTTTCGCCTTGCGCCAGAACTTCTCTGAATCCTTTGCCCAATTGAAGCCGAGCGCCAGGCGGGCCCGCTTCAGGGTTGTGCGGCCGGCCGGCAAATCGAAGATCGTGCCATCGTACTTGAGTGCGCACTGCTCCCAGAATGCTTTTAGTTCATTGCTGTAAATGAGGCGGTAAGGACCTCCGGCCTCGTAGTGGCCAGGATTTGTTCTCCTGCCGTAATACAGGTCGAAGCCGTACTTTGTTGCGCGCGCTTCTTTGATGTCCCATTCGAGCCCGAGCGCATCTTTAATGGTGACTGCGTGTGAATATTTCATCGCGATGTGGTGACCTGCCAAGTGAACGGTTCGACTGTTATGCGACTGGGTTGGAAAGTACCGGGGGAGCGTTTTTTCCACAGCAGCGCTTGTATTTTTCGCCTGACTTGCACGGGCAAGGGGCGCTGCGAGGAATCAGCGTTGTTTTTTCCGGCTCAGATTGGGTTTGTTTTGTATCAGCGCTTTGCGCAGCATTTTCAGTGAGCTGCCGCTGCCGTTGCTCGAGGTCCTTTTTCAAGAGGGCATCCATGGCCATCGCCTGTTTGATCATGACTTCGGCCGGGTGGAGGTTTTCGGTCTGCAGCCGGCGGAGTTCTTTGAGCGAGCGATGGAAAGTGCGCTGAGCGGCGGCGCGGGCGCGGTCGATGGAGGTCTGGAGGCGGTCGAGTTCTTCGTCGGTCAGGTTCTCCGGCGGGGCGACTTCGAGACTTGCGCAGCGGCGGAGTCGCCATGCGGCATGGATGATCTCGCGGGCGAGAGTCTGTTCGAGAGACGTTACGGGCGCGAGTTCGGCGAGATAGCCGGACTCGAATTCACCAAAGATGTCCTGCTCTTCAGGGCGGACGAAATTCGCGACGGAGAAGAGGCCAAGTTTGGTTGCGTTCTGTGAAACGCGAGCCTTGCCGGTGGCCGTGACAGGGCCGGATGACCTTTCGGCGTTCTGCCGATTGGCCAGGATCTGGGCGGGGGTTGCCATGGGAAATCCGAATATACGGTAGGGATTTTCAGGACTGCAGTTAAGTTACTGAAAACGTTCGGCAAAAACCTCGTGAACGGTCCGGCTGGTTTGCCACGAGCGGGGTGAACGGCCGTCGCGAGGTATGTATATGCGGAAGAATCTGACGTTCACCTGACCGATATCGAAGAAAAAGTTCCGACTCGGCGGACATCTCGCCCTTTCAGCAATGGCCATTCTCAAGGCGCAAGTGTTCGGCGCCGTCAACCTGACTCCGAACCGATGACTTCGGTCTCTCGATCCTTGTGCCCGGTTCGCTTCGAAGTCGGCCGTTGCGTAGTTCGGCATCGGCCACGCGGATAATCAGGCGGCGCATCAACGTGTTGTTTCAAAACGCGATGGCCGGTGAGAGATGCAAATGGAAATGATCGGCGCCCTGATATCGAATGGAAATACAAGGCCTGCCCCTCGGGTCACTGAGTGATGGCTAAATCAGTGAAGTCCCATAACCTGAGGCTCGAGTTTTCCAGAATATTAATTCCGGGTTCGTCCACGCTGGTAAACCGACGTGCGACGGAAACCTGTATAACCGGGCCACGTGCAACGCGAGACGAATGATGCAAATAGTGGCGGCCGAAATCGCATCATGCGAATTTAACCCGGCGTCCAACTATCGCTGCAAACTCCAAATGTTCCCCGTCAATTCTCCCAGACCCATCACAATCTTGTTGCGGGAAACATCGATCTCAAGAAAGCTTGTGCCGACGTTATTCATTGCGAGTCGGGAATTGTGAAAGTGGTATAGCGGAAATGGCGTGCCGATTAGCTGCTTGTTGCGCCGCTCTACGCGTTGCGCCCAAAGGCAAAACTGGCCGTCACGGTCGGAGATGAAATAGATCAGGTTGCCCCCGGGCGACCACCGCGGCTTATCGTCCCAACGGCTCGGATGAGGAATCGCGATCCAATTGTCCGTCTCGGGAGTTCCGTCGATCTTCAACGGCGCCACGAAAAGCCGGCAACCTATAGCGGCCGCTTGAGAATTACAGCCGACCAGGAGCACAGATTGATCGTCCGGCGAGAACCTGGCCTGAAACAGCCCATAGCCCGGCTTACTCAAGAACAAAGACGCACGCCGGGCCGACCTGTCCTGCATATATACATTTGGGTCGGAATATCTGGCAAAAAGCAGGCGCTTGTTATCCGCCGACCAATCCCAAACTTTGCCGGCCTTTGCGCTTTCATCGGTCACACGCGGGGGCCACGGGTCAGTCCGCAGAATCTCGATCTGGTCCTGTGAGCTACTGTAGGCGAGCAGGGTTCCGTCTCGCGAAATCTGCGGATGAAACTGAGGGTGCTTTATCTGCGGGAAAGAAGCCTCCTTCCTGGTTGCAAGGTTCTTTACGCGCACCTGGAAAG
>DATNDF010000049.1 GCA_035607015.1 Candidatus Angelobacter sp.
AATCTTATCTGACGGCCGCGGATGTCGACCGCTGCGCCGAGTGTTACCACGGTGTGAACGTGAAGCTGATGAAGACCGGCGGCATCACCGGCGCGGTCGAAGCACTGCGGGCCGCGCGGAAAGCAGGATTAAAAACGATGCTCGGCTGCATGATCGAATCGAGTGTCTCAATCACGGCGGCCGCCCACCTCGCCGAACTGACTGACTACCTCGACATCGACGGCAATCTGCTGGTGACCAACGACCCCTACCGGGGCGCAAGTGCAAAGAACGGAATCATTTCCTTTGCCGAAACCCCCGAGCAAACAGGACTGCGGGTCAAACAAAGGACCTAGCATGGTTATCGACAATTGTCCGCCAGCAGCCCGAAAGCATGCGTTCGTGGAGGCGTCCGGACGGTAAAGACTGGCGGCGTTCTGGAGCGCCCGGAAAGAATCCGGGCTGTGCCGGGAAAGGTGTGCCCTTAAACGCACAGTTGACTCTGATTTTTCAGAAGATTAGTCTCCACACCGTTAGCCCAAAACAACGCATGGTGCACTTGCAGCCGCACTCGACAACGCTTATGAAAAAACCTCGCCTTCAAGAACGACTTTCATGGCTCAAGAACAAGATGTCGCGCCGGGCCTTTACGCTCATTGAGCTATTGGTGGTGATCGCCATCATCGCCATTCTGGCCGCGCTGCTTTTGCCGGCTTTGGCGAAGTCAAAGGATCAGGCGCAAATGACGGTTGACCGGAACAACGTGAAGCAAATCCTCTTATCGAGTCATCTGTATTCCCAGGACGATAACGACTATTTGGCGCACCCGACGTGGGGAGGCATTGATGGAGGCAGCCCGGGTCCCGACGGATGGGCGTACGCGACAAAAAACAATGGTCGAAGTGCTAGCTTGCCTGCCACTGCCGGAATCATTAGTGGTAATTGCGCGGGGCGGGACGTCAGTTCGACGCAGTTCAGCAATCAGATCTCGTTTTTCAAAATTGGCCAACTCGGACCTTACGTGAGCGATTATCACGTCATGTGGTGCCCGAAGGATGTGGCCACCCGGCATGTCGGCGACCCCAAAAAAATCGGAACACTTGCCTACAACTGGATACAGCGGCCGGTAAAAGTGACTTCTTACTGTTGGAATGGCACGATCGGAGGATACGTGGGCACCAAAGGAAGCGCATTCAACCCGGACGGCAGAACCTTCAAGGTAACGGATTTCCTCCCATCGACCGACTGGCAGTTCTGGGAGCAGAATGAAAGTGACCCTTTTTATTTCAACGACGCAGGCAACAACCCCGAGTCAATCGGTGAGACGATTTCCCTGCGTCACGCGGGAATTGCGAGCTGGTGGACGCTCCCGGTACTCACCGCAAGAAGCCTCAAAGGCGGCGCGCTGGTGGGCATGTTTGATGGTCACGGTGAACTTGTGCCGTGGAGCAGATGCCATGATCTGGTGACGAAGAAAATACCTGCGCCAAATGACATTTTGAACGGGCCGCGTTACAGGTAATCGCGACCCTCTGTTTATCCCGCCATCATGGACAAATCGGTCTGTCGCGCGGTTTTAATGGTATTTGTGCTGATTGCAGGCATCAGCGTGGGCTGCGGTCCAAAGAACCCTCCCGCCAGCGTTTCTCAACTCGACACCAATTCCCTCCCGGGCACGGCGGAGGTTAAAGCAGCGCTTGAGAAAAAAGATTACGAGGGGGCGGTTGCCGCCTATTTGAAAATCAATCAAGGTGTTGCCACCGAGGAACAGCACGCGCAGTTGATGGCTCTCTCCCGCGAACTGCGGCTCAAGTTGAGCGAAGCCGCCCCAACAGACCCGAAGGCTGCTGAAGCCCTGAAGGCCGTGGGTGTCATGACGTCCGGCCGTTAGTTCCATTCTCAAAACACCCGTGCGGGAACGGGAGTCTTTGTTCGAGTGTTATCGCGAATCGTGTTTTTCCCGCGCTGGACCTGCCTGAGCATCAAGAGACGAACGAGTCAGAATCTTTAGTTTCGCGTCCGACGTGGCTCGCTGGTCACTCCCTTAACCGGACCGGCTTCTGATCCTGCTGGCGAATCAACCGTTGAATCCCCTCCTTCATCGCGGTTAAATCGTTTAAGCGAACCATTGTCTGGCCCGGCGGGTTTTGATTCTGTTCGGCCGTCATTTCCCTGTTCCATCTGCCCACTACAACTGATTCGACCGGTCCGCGCGACTCAGGAGGCAAGGTGTAATCGTAACCGGTTGGGACGATTCCCGGCATGACCTGTTTCAGGGAGCGCTCCGCTACACAGCGCACGGCCGCGTAAGAATCATCCAGCAATTGTCCCAGGATCGGCGCCACCCAGTTGGTTCGAGAAATTTCGAGCGCGGGTCCCCAGCCCAGATGCCACGCCAGGAGCACACGTTGCCCTGCGTCGCCGGCCAGTGCCAGTCGCACCGCATCCGCGATGTTTGTCTGGTCGTTTGTGAGTTCAGGTATTGCCTGCCCGTACCATTGTTTAAGCTCCAATGCGGTCCAGGCAAGCGTCTTGTCCAGATGGCAGAGATTGCAGGCATTGGGGCGGCCCGTCGCCAGTTCGTCCGCAACGCGGGGGCTGCTGATCTGGTGACTCCGGATCGCCTTTAACACGCCGTAGGTGGTGTGCGGCATGTGGCAGTTGTAGCACTGGCTCCCGCTGGACGCGGCGGGGTGGTGCGTGTGCGCCGCGACCTGCGGCTCGTCCTTGAATCGCTCGTGACACTGGGTGCAGGTGCGGTTGTCCGTCCGATTGCGCGCCAGCTGGCCGTTGGGGTCGCTCTCGTGGAGGGAGTGACAGGACAGGCAGGAAAACCTGCCGCCCTTGTAACACGGCGATTCGAGCAATCCGTTGTAATCCCGGCCAGAGACCCGGATCATCCCGTCGGACCAAAAGAAGTCACGGAGGAGATCGGGATCGCGAGCGAGAACGTCCGCCAGCCCGGGTATCGCCGCGATTCGAGATGGCCGGATGATGGGTGTGGTCTGCTCCAGATCATCGCCCGGCCGGAAGCGAAATCCACTCTGACGCCATCCTTCAGACTTATCGAACCATTTCATCGAGTGGCAAAAACCACAGATTTGGGCGGATCGGGCCGGGTCGATTTTTTTGGGGTGAACAATCTCGTTCCTCAGGATTTGCGCATCAGGCGGCCGTGGATTGTTTCGGGCCGCCCGTCGGGCTGCAACGTGGGATTGCCCGGGACCGTGACATGCCTCGCAGGCGATGCCCAATTCCGCAACGCGCGTGTCCATCGTGCGAGTTTCAGAATTCGCGCGAGGTTCAGTTCCCGTGGCGTGACACCGACTGCAGACAACATTCCAGACTTCCGACTGATGCACGACCTCGGGGGGTCGCACAAATGTCGAGTTGCGCGGCACCCAGCGCTTCTCCGGGATCAACCACGTGAAAGGGAAGCCGATCTGCATGTTACCGTCACCGCTCGGCACCCAGAAAACCTGCATGTGATGCGAACCGGTGACCAGTCCGACTCGAACATCGGCCGTTTCTGCGGCGGGTCCGTCGGGTGTCGCCACGTTGCGTTCCATTCGTACGTGGAATTCATCGCGCTGCTGGCTCAAGACGAAACGGACTCCATCGTTGGTGAGCGCCACGTTGTGAAAATCCGCCCGGACCGTGTCCGCCGCTGCGATCTGCGTCATTGTCCGGTGATAGCTGCGATGCCAGCTGTCGTATTGATCCTCGTGACACGCGCGGCACGCCTGCGAACCGACATACCCCGCCGGTCCGCCGACGTGTGGAAGAACGCTAGCGAAGCCGGAAGCCTCGACCACCGCGGATGTTTCGGTCGCGCGTGGGAGGTCCGGCTTGTCCACGCCGGTCGCCGCGTCTTTCGGCGAGCAACCCAACAACAGAAACAACCCGCCGACACCGGCCAGCATGCCCGGCCGCCCAGCCGGCGCGCACCTGCGCAGGAATTCAGTCGGCGTCATGGTTTTTACGGTTTGGATCCGGCCCGGGCCTTCTCAATCCTGGAAAGAATCTCGCGCACTCCCGGGTCTTTTGGATTGATGCGCAACGCGGTCCGGACGCACACCTCCGCCTGATCCAGATCCTGCTCCTCGATGCAGATCAATCCCAGTCCGACAAGGGATTTGTAGTGTTCCGGATTGACGCGCAATTCCCCCTCAAATTCCAGGCGGGCCGACGAGAATTGGTGGTCGTCGAAAAAAATCAAACCGAGATAATAATGAGCCTCGGGTTGATCCGGCTTAAGATCGAGGGCGATCCGAAAATGTTGCGCGGCGGCGGCGGTCCGGCCGAGCGGACCCAATACCTTGCCCAGCGCAACATGGGACGGGGCATCGCCCGGGTGGGCGCGAAGAAAGTTTTCGTAAAACGCGGCGGTTTCACGCGAGTCCATGAGTTGCTTTTCGCGTTTCAAGATGGCGAGGTCGTTCGCGTTGCCGGGCATGACCTGAAACCATATTTCGCCCATTTCGTCCGTGCTCTGCGGGCCGAAAACGACGCGGCGAGGAGGACGGTTGGGGTTGCGGATATTCGCTGACGAGTTGTCGTAGCTGATCGATAATTCCAGCCGCGTGTCACGTGGAAGCCGGACCGGCTCGTTGTAGCGATACAATTCCTGCCATTTGAAATCCCAGCGCGGAATGCGCAGCAGTGAGCGCTTCTTGCCGTCTGGAAAAGTCGCCGTGAACCGGACTTCCCGCGCGAGATAGTGGGCGTGGGGCATGACCGCCAGTAGTTCGACATCCACCGGCAGTTTGAAACTGCGCGCCACTGCATAATTTGTCTCGCTGGCCGGAATGTCGATCAGTTGCGAAATCAGGCCCATGACAAAAGGGATTCGATCCGGCGGGGACTCCGTGAAATAGAAACCGATTTCGGGTTGGACCGTTTCCTTTTTGCCGGTGCGTTGCATGTGCATCTGGAGCACAAGGTCGCTGTTGGCTTCCAGCAGCCAGGTCAGTTCTGGCGGATTCCGGCGCGGTTGGTGGCCCGGCGCCCAGGCCAGCAGCTGACCGGGCGGAAACCGCGCGGGGACGTTCATTCCGCCGAAGCCGGGGTCGGCGTCCTGGTCGTCGAGACGGCGGCACTGCCCGGTATGATCGAACAGGATGCGGACATGATGGACGCTCTGATTGCCGGGACGAAACTCGAATGCCTGAACAAAGCGATTGGATGTCAGTGGCAGCGGCACGACGAAGTTGCGATAGACATCCGGTCCTTCCGGACCGAGTTCAAACGGTTCGATCATCCGCACGACGAGATCCGGTTGCCCCAGTTGCCAATTCGATGGAAATGTCGGAACGGGCGGCAGATCGCCGGCCGCACCTTCCAACTCGCCGCTTGCGATCCAGCGCCGAAACAGATCGACCTCGGCTTCTGTCATCCGGCGCGAGTCAATGAATGCCGGGCCATCGGGCACCGGTAACCATGGAGGCATGAGCCGGCCTGCCGTTACTTCGCCAATCTCCTTCGCGCGCCTGCGGACATCGGCGTATTGCAGAAGAGAAAAAGGGCCGGCTCCGCCCGGACGATGGCACGGCGCGCAATGTTGAAAAATCAGCGGCGCAAGATCATGGTTGAAGGTAATGGGTCCCGCGTCAGCGGCTTTTGCACGACCGTCCTCCACGACCTTCGCTGCCGCCAGCAACCCCGCCGCGGCACAGAACGCTGCAAAAGCAAACATCCGCATGGCGTACGCACGGTAACTCCGGCCCGCTCGCGTGTCACCGCTGAATCGCATTTTCTGATGGAGGACGAATATCGTGATAGTGGTTCACGGCAGGTTCGCGCAAGTTCAACACCTGGCCGTTGACCCATTTGATTTCCACCCGGTCCACCCGGTCCGCCTTCCCCAGACCAAAATGCACGGTGTCCGCGTGCTGCGAACGATAGGAATCGCCCGTCACGATTTCCCGGACTGCGCTCCGCCCGCCATAGCGCAGCGTCACGCGGGCGCCGACCGGTGATGGTTTTCCGCTTTCTTCCCGAAAACGGAAGCCGATCCAGTTGCCACGGTCATCAAGCGTGTTCTGGTAGATTCGCAACGTCTGCCTTGCTTCCGGCCAGGCC
>DATNDF010000050.1 GCA_035607015.1 Candidatus Angelobacter sp.
CTGCGCGACGGCGTCGATTTTTTTCCCGTTATGCCGGACGGTCAGCAGATTGGGCGGTGCGGGAAGGTCGCGGTCCCAAAGATCGTGATGGACGAAC
Source organism: Candidatus Angelobacter sp. (assembly GCA_035607015.1). Taxonomy (NCBI): domain Bacteria; kingdom Pseudomonadati; phylum Acidobacteriota; class Terriglobia; genus Candidatus Angelobacter; species Candidatus Angelobacter sp. Next base: position 98 of record DATNDF010000050.1, read on the forward strand.
TGATAATGCCAGAGTCGCTGGCCGGTAGCAGCGTCGAGCGCGATGAGACAATTTGCAAACAGGTCCTGTCCCAGACGGTTCCCGCCCCAGAAATCGAATGCCGCGGACCCGGTCGGCACGAAAACGATGCCGCGCCGCTCGTCCACCGCCATGCCGGTCCAGCAATTCGCCGCGCCGATGTATTTCCACGCCTCCGGCGGCCAGGTCTCATAACCGGCTTCGCCCGGATGCGGAATCGTGTGGAAGATCCAGACCAACCGGCCGGTCCGAACGTCGTAGGCGCGGATATGGCCGGGGGCGACGGGTCCCGGTCCTTCGGATACGCGCGCGCCCAGGATCAGCAGATGACCAAAAACGATTCCGGGCGTTGTGGGGATGACATACAACTTGCTCACGTCCCGGCCCAGGTCCCGCTGAATGTCCACCCGTCCGCCGTCCCCAAAAGTTGAAACCGGTTTTCCAGTCGTCGCGTCGATGGCGTGGAGATAATGACCCGCCGTAAATAAAATCCGCCGGTCTTTGCCTTCCGACCAGTAGGCCACACCGCGATTCACGCCCGCGGAGCCGCGGTCGCCGTCCCGCGCAAACGGATCGAAGCGCCAAAGTTCCCTGCCCGTGGCGGCGTCGAGGGCAAGCAATTTCAACTGTGGCGACGTGCCGTACAGAACACCGTCGATGATCAGCGGATTGCACTGAATCTGCGAACGATTGTCGGCCCGTCCATCGCCGGCGTGATAGGTCCAGGCCAACCGGAGCCGGTGGACATTCTTCTCGTTGATTTGTTTCAGCGACGAGTAGTGGCTGCTGTTCTTGTCGCCCAGATAGGCCGGCCAGTCCGCTGTTGCGTCAGCCCGTGTTGATGCCGCGCCGGGACCAAGGGGCCACAAAAGGACCACCAGGCACAGAATCGGGGAGCCACAGGTTCGATTCATACCGTGTTTCGCGGGTGTCTGGTCGGAAACCCTACAAATGGGACGCCATTGGTTCGAGAAAAATATGACCCGCGGGGTCGTGACGCAATGTGCGCGGATTGGAAAACCTGTGGTGAGGTGTTGATGGCGGGCCGATTTGGCGAAGACTCCGACGCAGTGCCTCCCGCTTCATCCGTAGTGTTCCGTTTGTTACCCGCGTCGAGCCGGCCGCTTTCGGCGGTCACGGGTTGCGCGCGCCTTCCGCGTTGCCGCGGGCGCGGCGCAGTGCGGCGTCGTAGGCCGGAGGCAGCTTCACCGGTTTGCCTTCCGCGGACCACCAGCGGGGCGTCTCGGAATAGATCCAGACGTATTTATCCGACGTTTTGAGCGCCGCGCGCACGCTCGTAGTAAAGGTCTCGGGTGTGAAGTAGTTTTTGGAGACATCCCCGACGTCCCACCCTTTGTTCCGCCAATCACGATCCAGCCAGATCCCGAACCCGGACGAGAAAACGCGCGCATATTTCTCCGGATCGCGCACGATCGGGAGCAGATCCCGTTTCATCGTTTGGCGGGCCGCCTCGAACTGAAGGGGTTCCTTGAAACCGTAGGACAGTTCGTGGCCATCCACGAACCGGGCGTGACCCCGTGCGGCTTCCACCATGCCGTCGAGGAACGGAGCGAGCAGACCGTACGAACAGTCGGCCAGGGCAAGCTGGCCGGCCTTGCTCTGGTGCCAGGGCAACGAGTAGCCGAAGGTGAGAAACACGGTGAGGTTCGGATCACCGTCCTGAAAGGCTTGCATGACCTCGCGTCCCCGGCTGCGGCATTGCGCGGCGTAAAGTTCCCATGACTTCGCGCGGGTGTCGCGCTGCTTGCGATAATTGAAGAGCGAACCCTCATATTGCTCGATGTCGAAGAGCAGTCCCGGGCATCCTCCGGCTCGCGCCAGCCGGGCGGCCAGACGCGCGTTCCCGATCACGGCGCCATAATCGTCGAACCAGTCGAGTTTCGCCGGCGTCGTGTTGAACCGGAGAAAATTCGCGCGAAACCGCCCGAAACGCGTGGTCTTCAGATCCGCGAAGGCCCCGTCGAGATCCGTTTCGGAAAAGCGGTTGGTCCCCCAACCTTCCCACGTGAAGCTCCCTTTCCCGCCATCCGACCGCCGATAGTCGGCGTGAAAGACGCAACCGTCAAAGGGCGTCCGCTGCAATTCGGCGATGTGTTCCCGGAGGAAGGTTGTTCCCGGTTCATCCCAGCCGAACTCGATGAGTTGCTTGTGCCCCAGGTCGGCCGGGAAACAGGGAAGAATTCCCGCGGCTATGAGAACCAGACCGACCTGCAGAACGCGCCGGCGTGTCATGCCGCCACTTCACCACGTTCACGCCCCAAAGTTAAGCGCGATGTTGGACTTCAGCGCCTCTTCAACGGGGGCGCCACGGAAGCATGGCCTTGCCGGTTGCCAGGCGCGCCCGACCTTGACGCGCGACCTGCTTTCACCACAATCCGGGCAATGAACAACACGCGACGGCTAAGAACAGAAGTTGACCGGTATTCGCATCACCGGATGATCAGCGCTGCCCTCGTCCTCGGCCTGGCCGGCCTCGGATGGCTGCTGGCGGGCTGCGTGCCTGCGGCACTTCATCCATTATATCGCGAATCGGACCTCATCCAGGATCCGGCCCTGCTGGGCGTCTGGAAGGAGAAGGACAAGCCCGACAGCAAGGACCGCTGGACCTTCACGCCGGGCGAAGGCAAGAGTTACACGGTCGAAATTTTGATCGACGACCAGAAAGCAGCGTTCACGGCGCACCTGTTCAAGCTTGGCGATGCGCGTTTCCTCGATCTCTACCCGGTCCAGTCAGGACTGAACGAGAAACTTCAGAACAACCCGTATGCGCCGGCGTTGATCCCCGGCCACCTGTTCTTCCGGGTCCGTGCGACAGCGCCCGCCCTGCGCATGAGCAGCATGGCGCTCGACTGGCTCAAGGAGCAGTTGACGCGCGAGCCCAAAGCCATCGAACACATCATTTATTCCGACGATCGTGTGGTGTTGACCGGCGGTACCGGGGCGTTGCAGGCGTTCATTACGCGGCACCTGAACGACGCCGACGCATGGAACGGGATGTACGGGGACGGCATGATGAAGGTTAACGTCAAGCCATGAGTGAAGTAACGCCGGTCTTACCGCCTTTGGCTCCCTGATGCTCGTCCCATTGCTTTCCTGACCGGCCCGGTTCAACCAAACGCCATGAAGACCCGTTCACGTACGCCCGGCATTTCCCGGATCGATCAACCCGCCAAGCACAATCATGGATACTTTGTGCGGCTGCAACGACAGGGCATAATTCATTCCGCATTTTTCAGCGACAAACAGTACGGCGGACGCAAGAATGCCCTGCTCGCCGCGCACCTCCACGTTCTCAAGTTGCGAAAGAAGTTCGGGCCGCCGGTTCGGAGGCCGCGCCGCTGGTGGGCGGAAATTCCCCGGCGAAAAAGCCGGTCGGGTATCGTGGGCGTGCATCCGACGACGCTGCGCCGGGAGGGGCGGGCGCGGAAATACTGGATGGCGACCTGGAGTCCGGAACCTTACAAGGCAGTGCGCAGGGTGTTCTCGGTTTCCAGGCATGGAGAACGGAAGGCCAGATCCCTGGCAATCCGCGCCAGGCGTGAGGGACTCCGGAACATGAAATGAACAGGCCCGGCGGGAAAACGACGACAGTGAGCAGACTCAAACGCATTCTCACCGACAGCGGACACGGTTTCGCTCATAATCCATTTGACGCATTGTGCAGCGAGGGTCTCCCGCCCGCACCGGAAAGTTTGCCGGCGGGTTCCGCGCCCTCCACCGGGTCGGAACCGGCAAAAAAGAATCGTGGCCGTGTGGACATCCTCCGGGTGAAGGCCGGGCGCGGCGGCAAGACGGTGACGGTCGTGAAAAACTTTGTCGGCATCGGCCTGCCGGAAAAGGAACAATTGGCGCGGGCGATGCAAAAGGCCTGCGGCGCCGGTGGCACCGTGAAAAACGGCCAGATCGAGATTCAAGGGGACAAACGCACGGAGGTGGCGCGGATCCTCACAGAGGCGAACTTTCGCCCCGTCTTCGCGGGCGGCTGAAGGCTGCTCTGGACCGGCATACGCGGGGGCACAGAGCCCGCTTTCAATGCGTCATCAAATAAAAAATTATATTGATGCCCAGGGGATAGGCCACCTTCTCGGAGAATGTTTTGAAGTAATCTTCGTTCTCGCCCTCCCGTTCCCAACCATCGCTGACGTCGCTGTCGTGGATGGCGAGGACCATCATCCTCTGGTGGTCGTCAAACAGGGCGCGAACATGCATTTCCTCGGAGCCTTCGCCACGGTAAACCCGCTGGAGCGGCGGTGACTGGGGATCGTTTGGGTCGTGGTCGGGATTCCAGAACTGGATGGTGGGCACCTGGAAACTGCTCATGGAGCCTCGAAGGTCGTAAACGCAATGGAACACCGGATGATCGGTTGTCAGTTCGGTCCATGCCCGCGCCGGCAGAACCTTTTTCATCTCCCGGGCGAACCCGTCCCACTCCTCCGAACCCCAGAAATCGTTCACGAGCAAAGCTCCGCCGCTCAGAAGGTATTCCCTTAAGGCTGCGACCTCGTCATCATTCAACCGCATGTAACCGGCGTGCTCCATGTAGAGCAGCGGATACTGATGCAGCATCGGGTCGGTCAATTTCAGGACCCGTGCGTCGGGATCGGTTTTGATCGAGGTCAATTGTTGAAGGCGGTACGAGAAGTTCAGGTCGGCGTCGGGATAATCCACCCACCAGCCCAACCAGCGCATCCAGCCCCGGTTCGAGCGCGGGCCGGGATCGGACTTGAAGATGACCCGTGTGAAGGTGAACACGTCCGGCTCAAAGCCCGGAGCGTTGGTCCAGTTGGGGGTGCCGGAGGAGTGGGTGTCGGTCTCGCGCGCGGTGCGGACCTCGTCCTCGTTTACGATGAGCCCGCCTTCAATCCGGACGTAACTGCCGGCAAGGTCGGAGCGGGGGTTGAAGTCCGGACGGGGCCGGAATTGGGCGAGGCAGAGACCAGCCGCTAGAAACACCGCCATTAAAATTATC
>DATNDF010000051.1 GCA_035607015.1 Candidatus Angelobacter sp.
GCGCGGGATGCCGTCGAGCACAAGCGTGTCGCGTCCCGGTTCAAAACGCCCGAGCTGCGTCTGCGCCTCGATGTTTTCACGCCACAATCGGACGGTGTGGGTGTCGGGCACCAGTTTGCCCTTGCTGGAATAGCGGACAAAAATCCGGCCCAGGTCGCTGTCGATGGTCAGGTTGCGAAACACGTCGCCGCAGGCGCAGTGGAAAAAATTGGGGATCGTGCCAAGGATTTTCCCCTGCGTGCCCTTGCCTGCGCCGGGCGCGCCCACCAGCAGAATAGTGCGGAATTTCATGGCTCAACCTTTTGCGTCCTTGTGCCGGATCTGCACGGACTGCACCTCCACAAAGGGCACCATCACCTCGGCCGAGGCGTTCCCGCTCTGGAGTTGTAGGTGCATTTCATTCATCGAAATCCGGCTGATGCGCTTTGCCACGTATTCACCCCGCACGGCCTTGATCACCATCACCAGGTCCTTCTCCGCCTCGCTCGGGATCATGCGGAAGAAGCCGGGAAATTTCGTTTCAAAAAAGCGCCGGTTGAAGGTGAATTCGCCGCGCGTGTAGGTCTGCAACGGGGTCTGCGCGGCGTCCGGCTTTGCTCCGGCGGCCAGCGTCAGCCCGCCCGCGGCCGCGGCCGGAAAAGCCGACGTGGTCTTCGCTTTCGCGCCGCCGGGACCTTCGCCGGCCGACGCATCCGCTGGAACGGCCTCCGCCGTGGCGTGCGCCACGCGTGTCGGGAGGCAGAGGAAAATGAGCGGCACGAGCACGGGGAAAAGGACCGACAGGCCGCAGACCAGTGGAACCGGTTGCTGGCGGAACAACGCGACTTCGTACGCCGCGTACAGGTTGGCAAACATCAGCACCGCGAGGATCGCCAGACCGATGGGGGTGATGAACCCGACGGCGAGACCGGGTGCGGGCGTTGGACGCTCCATCCGTTCGAGCACGGGTTTGACCACGATCTCCTTCTCCTTTTCCCTCGCCTTGATCTGTTCGGGCTCCAGCTCGATGAAGGGTTCCACAAACGGCGCCACCTTCGGATCATTCGCCAGCAGCTTCAGCGTTTCCTGGGAGAAATTGATCCACGGTTCGCGCTTCGAAAAACCGCCCACGTCGAGTTTGACGACCAGCCCGTCCTCGTCCGCGTTTCCCACCTCGCCCCTCAACACATTTCCGTTGGCCAGTTTGAACTCATCCGCGCGGGCGGATGCGGCGGATAGCCAGCCCAGCAACGCAATCAGCCAGAGGAAATGAAATTTGCGCATGACGCGTTTTGATAGCACAACGTTTGCCGTCATAGGAAGAAAAATTGCCGCATGGAACGAACAAAAGAGTCCACGCCCGCCTCCCCGGCTCAACCGACCCGGAACGCTTTCACACCGCCTCGCGATTTGTCGGGCCGATCAAAGTCCACGCTGATAAACTGTGACTCTTCCGTTCTCATCGATCAAAACCCTCCGGTACCCGCCCGGCGTATAGGGTAATCGCCAGACAAGGACGCTCCAACCTCGACCATCGACCTGCGGTAATTCAAACTCTGCCTCGGAAACCCACGTGTCATTGGTCGCGACTGCCCGGCGCGCTATCTCAATGATACGTGACTCTTCCGCTGTCAACGGTCGAGTCGCCTTGACACGACCAGCGGGCCGCGTTGCGCAGGATACCATCAGCGCAAGAATCGTTACGGAAAGGACGATGCGCATGAAGAACTCAGGCTCAGCGTATTGCCGAGCGATAAGGTGTCATGTTGTTCTGATTTCCGGAGCACGGGACGCGACGATTGCAACCGGAGCCCGGCGCGCAGCACTCGTCATTATTGGCGCTCCATTTTCAGCGTCCAGCTCTTCAGGAGGCCGCCTTTCGCCACGTGGAAAGCGGGCCGATGAAACGAGGGTCAGGCGGGTCATCAAGCAGAGCGATGAACTCAAGCGAGTGATCGTCCGGATCACGAAAATAAAGTTGCGCCGATGGCATCCAGCCAATGACTGAAGGTTCGGCCGTTTCCTCACCCGCGAAATCGCGGGTCGAGACGCCCAGACTGTTGAGCCGTTTGCCGGCGATGAGAAGCTCCGGCAGGGACAACGCGATGGCAAAATGGCATGGGTGCGGGTGACTGCCGCGGGTTGTAGTCGGCCCCCAGAGTCCGAGCATTGACCTTCTGTCCGTGCCAATCCAGAGGAACACAACATCACGACCCGGGTCGCGGTAGGCGAACTCCAACCCC
>DATNDF010000052.1 GCA_035607015.1 Candidatus Angelobacter sp.
CTACAACTGGATGCGCGCGAAGCTCCAGCCGGCGAAATGGAAGTCGTGCTCGGTCCAGGTTGGCCCGGCGTGCTGCTGCATGAGGCCGTTGGTCACGGGCTCGAGGCCGACTTCAATCGCAAACAGACATCGGCATTTTCAGGACTGATCGGCAAGAGTGTTGCCAGCGAGAAAGTGACCGTGGTTGATAACGGCACAATGCCGTGGCGGCGCGGCTCACTCAATGTGGACGACGAAGGAAATCCCACGCAGGAAAATGTCCTCATCGAAAAGGGGAACTTGAAGGGATATCTCAGCGACAAATTGTCGGCAAAGCTGATGGGTATGGCCAACACCGGTAACGGTCGCCGTGAAAGTTATGAGCACATTCCCATGCCGCGCATGACCAATACCTACATGTTGGCCGGCGATGACGACCCCGAAGACATCCTTCGTTCGGTGAAACGCGGGATCTACGCCGTGAATTTCGGTGGCGGTCAAGTGGACATCACGAACGGTAAGTTTGTCTTCTCCGCGTCCGAAGCGTACTTGATCGAAGACGGCCACGTGACGGCCCCGATCCGCGGAGCAACATTAATTGGGAACGGTCCGGATGCGCTTACACGTGTGTCGATGGTGGGCAACGATCTCAAGCTGGATGAAGGCATCGGAACCTGCGGCAAGGACGGCCAGGCCGTGCCGGTTGGGGTCGGTATGCCCACGACCAAACTTGATCGCCTGACGGTCGGCGGCACCGCACGCAAAGATCCCGGCGGCTTCATGCAGTAAGGACGGTTCACCGTAAATTCACCAAAGAGGCACAGAAACACAGGACATAAAAGGCAGAATTCCATGGAAACGTGGAACAGTCCGCTATCTGATTTCAACTTCTATTTGTCCTTTGTTTTTCTGTGTCTCTGTGCCTCTGTGGTGAATTGATTCGTGTTTTGCCAACGACCAAGGACCAACGACCAACGACGTTTTCTCTTATGCCTGAAACTACTCTCGAATCCCAAACCGAAACCGACCTGAAATCCCTTGCCCAGGACATTGTTCGCCGCGCGATGCAGCATGGCGCAACCGCAGCCGAATGCGTCATTCGCGAAGGCGATGAGTTCTCCACTCTGGTCCGCCTCGGACAGGTAGAAACCCTGAAAGAGTCGGGATCGAAAGCCATTGGCATACGCGTGTTCTTTGGCAAGCGCTCCGCCAGCACGCATTCCAGCGACTTCTCTCGCGCAGGCCTCGATCGCATGCTGAGCTCGGCGCTCGAGCTCGCGAAAATCACCTCCGAAGATCCGTTCGCTGGAATTCCCGAGCAGAATCAATTGGGAGTGATCCCCGGCGACCTCGATCTGTACTCCTCTGACGTGTATTCGCTTCCCGGACAGGAGCGCATTGCCTACGCTCGCCGCGCCGAAAAAGCTGCGCTCGACTCCGACCCGCGAATCAAGAACTCTGATGGCGGATCGTTCGACGCAGCCACGGGACACAAAATCCTCGCAAACTCACTCGGGTTCCTTGGCGAATATCGGCGGTCCTATTGCTCGGTTGCGGCGGTCCCGATTGCGCAAGATGAGAACGGCGCCATGCAGCGCGACTACTGGTTCTCCGTCGCGCGCAGTCTGGGAAGGCTTGAATCTCCCGAACAGGTGGGCAAGATCGCTGCGCAACGCACCCTCCGCCGGCTCGGCGCCCGCAAGGTCAAGACGCAACAAGTTCCAATCATCTTTGATCCCCTGGTTGCGACATCGATCCTCGAACACATCTTCGAAGGCGTCAATGGCGATTCGGTTTATCGCGGCGCCTCGTTTCTCGCGGGAAAGTTGGGCCAGAAAATCGCAGCCGACAACGTCACCGTCATTGACGACGGCACCATGGTCGGTGGTTTCGGCACAAGCCCGTTCGACGGCGAGGGCATTCCGACGCGACGAACTGTGGTCATCGATCAGGGCGTGCTGGCGTCCTACCTGCTGAACACTTACACCGCGAAGAAACTGAACCTGAAGACCACCGGCAACGCCTCGCGCGGGCTGGCCGGAACGCCCGGCATCGGGCCTGGCAATTATTTCCTGCAGCCCGGCTCGCGAACACCACAAGAACTGATCGCCGACGTGAAGGAAGGCTTGTACGTAACAGAGTTCCTGGGCATGGGCGTGAACCTCGTGACCGGCGACTACTCGCGCGGCGCATCCGGTCTGTGGATTTCAAACGGCGAGTTGACCTATCCGGTCGAGGAGATCACGGTCGCCGGCAACCTGAAAGACATGTTCATGAACATCTCGGAAATTGCCACCGATCTCGAATTCCGCGGCTCGGTCGCGGCACCCACGCTCCGCATTGACGGGCTCACCGTCGGAGGCCAGTAAGTGCGGTTCGCGCGAATCGTGTTCTTGATTGCGGGGATCTGGGGCGTCCTCGTCCTCACCCCGCTTTATTTCATGTTCGACATCATCGGACGCAGAGACCCGCCCCCGATCACCCATCCCGGCTTCTATTACGGATTCGTGGGCGTTGGGCTGGTGTGGCAGATCGCCTTCTTCGTCATCGCACACAATCCAGTGCGCTTGCGCCCCATGATGATCCCCAGCGTGCTTGAAAAGTTTATCTATGCAGTGTCGCTCGGCGCGCTTTACGTGCAATCGCGTATTCACCCGTCTGATCTGGTCTTTGCCGGCATTGATGCGTTGCTCGGCGTGCTCTTCATCGTCGCCTTCATCCGAACCCCAAATTCCAGGACCGTGACCTTTTCCGCATAGCCTTTCTCGTTTCGTTCAGGTTTGGAGAATATAATCGTGCTGCATGGGCGGACTGCTGCAACCAACGCCGACAGTCGCCGAGCGCGACAACAGTAAGCGCACAATCCTCATTGCGATTGCGGCCGTCATGTTGTTGGCCGGGATCGCGGCCTTGGTACTTCGCCCGAAACCCAAGGCGGTCGCCGTGCCTCCGCCGTATGCTGCCGACTTGAAATTCTCCGATGTCAAACTCAGCCAGGCGCAGAACTTCGTTGGCGCGACCGTCACCTACGTGGACGGCACTCTCAGCAATACTGGTAGCAAGAGTGTGACCGACGCGACCGTGCGCGTTACGTTCAAAGATCCGTACGGTCAGATTGCGCAGGTCGAGGAAGTACCGATCAAAATTCTGCGCACCAGCGGCCCTTATCCCGATACCGCAAACCTCTCTGTCGCACCGCTCGCGGCAGGCCAGAGTCAGACCTTCCGCCTCACATTCGAACACGTAAGTGATCAGTGGAACCAGGGCCAGCCGGATCTGCAGATCATCGCCATCACCACCAAGTAGAAGCCGGAATCCAGCTTCCATTCTTCCGTCGCACGCCGCAGCGCCTGAAACTGCCTTTTTCTTTACAATCTGTGCATGTCTGAAACCAAGACCGTTCGCCTGACGGAGACGGTCAAAGCGGCGGGTTG